>JBKJLB010000392.1:0-2552 GCA_046597075.1 Pelobium sp. | reverse complement strand
ATTAATGTAGGCATTTTGTACATTTTTGGAGTCGTTTCTCTCGGTGTTTACGGAATCATGATTGGTGGTTGGGCATCTAACAATAAATACTCTTTAATGGGTGCTATTCGTGGGGCTTCTCAAAACATCAGCTATGAGATTGCAATGGGACTTTCCATTATTGCTTTATTGCTAGTTACCAATACTTTGAGTTTTAAAGAATTGGCAGAACAACAACATGGCTGGCACTGGAATATTATTTATCAGCCATTGGGTTTTCTAATCTTTTTAGTTTGCGCTTTCGCGGAAACGAATCGTATGCCTTTCGATCTACCAGAATGTGAGACCGAATTAATTGGAGGTTACAATACAGAATATTCGGCTTTTAAAATGGGTGCTTACATGTTTGCTGAATACATCAACATGTTTGTTTCTTCGGCTGTTATGGTGACTATTTATTTCGGCGGATATAATTATCCAGGAATGGATTTTGTAAACGAAACTTTAGGGGCAACATGGGGACCTTTAGTAGGTTTAGGAGTGATGTTCTTAAAAATATTTGCTTTTATTTTCTTTTTCATGTGGGTACGTTGGACAGTCCCTCGTTTCCGATATGATCAGTTAATGGATTTAGGTTGGAAAGTTTTAATCCCGTTGGCAATTGCCAACATCGTAATTACCGCTGTAGTAATTACCATTGTAGATAAATTATAGCATGTCAGGTTGAGTGGAGTCGAAGCCCTCTGCCAGTTTACATATAATACATTTCGACTCTGCTCAATGTGACAAAACAGAGAAGACAAAAATATAAAGTGATTATGGAATCATTAAGTGGTAGAAAAAAAGTACTAGAACAGAAACCAATGAATTTCTGGGAGCGAATCTATCTTCCAGCTATTTTCAGAGGGATGGGCATTACTTTTATGCACATGTTTAAGAAAAAAGAAACAACTTTTTATCCTGAACAAGAGCGAGAGTTTTCTGAGAATTGGAGGGGGATGCATTCTTTGAAAAGAGATGAAAATGGGAAAGAACGTTGTACGGCCTGTGGTTTATGTGCATTATCTTGCCCTGCAGAAGCGATAACCATGATTTCTGCAGAACGTGAAAAAGGCGAAGAGCATTTATACAGAGAAGAAAAATATGCAGCAGTTTATGAAATTAACATGTTGCGATGCATTTTCTGTGGGTTATGCGAGGAAGCTTGTCCAAAAGAAGCTATTTATTTAGACGGACCAATTGTTCCCGCAGATTATCTCCGTAAAGATTTTATTTACGGGAAAGATAAATTAGTAGAGATGCCTATTAAAGAGTTAGAGGTTTTAAAAGGAGTAACAGTTTAGTTTTAGGGATTTAATAATAGAACTTTAATCAAAAATTTTACCTTTGCGCTTCACAAAAGGTAATTGCAGATAATATCACATGAGTTTATTTTACTTAGTCGCATTCCTGTCCATCTTATTCTCACTTTTAGTGATTTTCACTAAAAATCCGGTGTACAGTGTTCTTTACCTCATTGCAACTTTTTTCACGTTCACTATTCATTACATTTTATTGAATGCACAATTTTTGGCTGTGGTAAACTTTATTGTTTACATGGGCGCTATCATGGTGCTTTTCCTTTTTGTTTTGATGTTGATGAATCTGAATAAAGAAACTGAGCCTATGAAATCCAATGTTTTAAAAATTATAGGTGTAATTGCAGGTGGTACTTTACTAGTTACCTTAATTGGAGCTATCAAAGCCATGCAAACTACAGCTGTATCAATAACAACAGATACACAGATTGGTTTGGTAGGTAATTTAGGTAAAGTATTATTCAGTGAATTTTTATTGCCGTTCGAAATTTCATCTATCCTACTGCTATCAGCAATGGTTGGGGCGGTATTGTTAGCTAAAAAAGATAAAAGAACTCAAAATGGATAGTATTACATCAACCATTCAGGTAGTTCCACTTAATCATTACATTTTATTAAGTGCAATTCTATTCTCTATAGGTGTTATTGGAGTTTTAATTAGAAGAAACGCCATCATCATTTTCATGTCGATAGAATTAATGTTGAACTCCGTAAACTTATTATTAACTGCATTTTCTGCTTATAGCGGAGATGCATCAGGACAAGTATTTGTATTCTTTATTATGGCATCGGCAGCAGCAGAAGTAGCAGTTGGTTTAGCCATTATTGTGATGGTTTATAGAAATACAAGTTCTATAGACATCAATATATTAAACAGATTAAAGTGGTAATTTTTTATATAGCTAGATGATAGACTTAGTTTGGTTAATTCCTTTATTCCCCTTTATCGGATTTTTAATTTGTGGATTAGGTAGAAATGTTTTGCCTAAAGCTGCAATTGGTACTATTGCAAGTCTTGCTGTATTAGTATCTTTTGCGGTTAGTTTAGGAATCTTTTTTGAATTCGACGGATCAACTCCAGCTATCATTCATCTCTTTGATTGGATAAAAGTTGGAGACATTGATATTCCTTTTTCTTTCCAGATAGATCAATTAAGTATTCTAATGCTATTGATTATTACTGGAATAGGATCATTAATACACATTTACTCTGCT
>JBKJLB010000350.1:0-2693 GCA_046597075.1 Pelobium sp. | reverse complement strand
TCCTGATCACTCATTTAATGTATATTTTATATAAAATTAATCTATTTTATTGATTTATGAATTTCACAAAGATTTAGATTTTTGGTTTTGTATAGCTACTTGCTGAGCTACCTTTTGGGCTAAATCAGAGAATGCTTTTGCAATCAATTCATTCTGGTCTAAAATTATTGGTTTGCCACTATCGCCAGCTTCGCTTACACTTTGTACGAGTGGAATTTCACCTAAAAATGGTGCGTCGTACGCTTCAGCTAATGATTTTCCACCGTTTTTACCAAAAATATAATATTTATTTTCTGGCAGTTCTACTGGCGTGAAGTAAGACATATTCTCAACAATGCCCAACAAAGGAACATTGATGGCTTCCATTCTAAACATCCCAATACCTTTTCTAGCATCTGCAAGCGCAACTTGTTGAGGTGTAGTTACAATAACTGCTCCAGCAATTGGGAAACTTTGAGTTACCGTAATGTGTATATCGCCTGTTCCTGGTGGTAAATCAACAACTAAGTAATCTAATTCTCCCCAATCTGCATCATTAAACAATTGTTTAACTGCTGTTGAAATCATTGGTCCTCGCCACGGAACGGGTTGATTAGGGTCTGTAAAAAATCCTATTGATAAAAGTTTGATCCCGTACTTTTCAATAGGCTCAATACTTGTTTTACCATTTATTTCAGTTGCTTTTGGTCTCGCACCTTCTAGCCCAAACATAATTGGGACTGATGGTCCGTAAATGTCAGCATCTATTAAACCTACCTTAGCACCATTTAAATTTAAGCCCAAAGCCAAGTTTGCGGCAACTGTTGATTTCCCCACTCCTCCTTTGCCAGATGCAACAACTATAATATTTTTAATATTTGCCGAGAATTGTTTCTGTGGTGTGGTCACTCTGCTGGTCATGTTTATTTTAATCTCAGCATCTTTACTTACAAAGTGTTTGATGGCGTTTCTACAAGCATTTTCCAATAGCTCTTTCATTGGGCAAGCCGGAGTAGTGAGCACAACAGTAAAGCTCACGATATTTCCGTCAATCACTAAATCTTCAATCATATTTAGCGTAACTAAATCCTTTTTCAGATCTGGATCTTCTACATTTTTTAAGGCATCAATTACATTCTCTTTGGTAATGGGCATCATATTTGAATTATCTTTCGAAATTACGAAACTAGGCTGATTAATTTTGTTTGGCTTTGGTTTTTGACATAACTTTAAAGAATTATTTAAGGGCTTTTATCGAGATCCAATTTAGTACATCTAAGAAAATTATGAATAAATCTTTTCAATCCTTCTCATTCAAAAAGTACAGGAAACCTTTATTAATCATATTAATTGGCATTATTTCCCTGTTTTTGATAGGAGGAACTATAGCATATTTTAAAAGAGATGCATTGCTAAAAAAAGCAGTTGCAAAAGCTATAACCTTAGCTAAAAGCAAGTATAATTTGAATGTAAAGATAGCAAGCTACCGGTTTTCAGGCTTTAGCACTGTTCATTTTCAAAACATATCCATTGTACCAGAACAAAGAGATAGTCTTGCTAAGATTGATGATTTAACCATTGGTGTAAAGTTATTTCCTTTAATTTTTGGTAAAGTTAAGATTGCGGAGTTAGGTGTTCATGATGCTTTGATATCTTTTATAAAAAAGGACAGTTTAAGTAATTATGACTTTCTTTTTAGTAGAAATACAAGAGACTCGGTTTCCTCTAAGAAAAAAACTGATCTTTCCGAACTGGCCGACAAATTATTGAATCAGGCTTTAGATAAAATTCCTGAAGACATGAAGGTGAGCAATTTCCTAATTACTTTTGATGAAGATACCACCCATTTTAGTTTATTAACAGAGACTGCCACTATTGATGATGGAGACGTAAAATCAACCATTAAATTAAATAAAAATCAGTCTATTTGGCATTTAAACGGAACAGCTGCCCCATCAGACCAACAATTGGATTTAAAGCTTTTTGCCGATAACCAAAAAGTAGAGTTTCCTTATTTAGATAAAAAGTATAATCTTAAATTAAGCTTTGACACTGTACGAAGTATAATGACTAGAGCCGAAAAATCTGGCGACCAGTTTGAGATTGAAGGCAGCTGGTCGGTAAAAAACTTATTGATCAACCAGCCAAGAATTGCAGCCAATGATATTATTATTAAAGATGGTTCTATTGATGCTAAAATATTTGTAGGATCTAATTACGTGACTTTAGATAGCACTTCTATAGTTTATTTAGGGAAGGTACAGATGAGACCATTTTTGAAATATACAGTTTCACCTCATAAAATTTATGAAATGAAAGTTCAAACCTTGCAACAAAATGCGCAAGACATTTTTGACGCATTTCCAATGGGTTTGTTCGAGTCGTTAGAAGGAATTAAAGTTCAAGGGAAATTAAAATATGATCTGAATTTTTCCTTAGACAGTTCAAGTCCTGATAGGGTGGTTTTTAATTCGTCTTTAACGGGAAGTGATGGTTTTAAAATATTAAAATTTGGAAAAACTAATTTTCAGAAAATTAACACTGCATTTATTTATACTCCTTATGAAAAAGGCAAACCCGTAAGGGACATTGTTGTAGGCTCATCTAATCCAAATTATAATCCTATAAGCCAAATATCACCAATCATACAGCATGCATTATTGACATCCGAAGATCCATCATTTTATGCTCATCATGGATTTGTGGAAGAGTCG
>JBKJLB010000304.1:0-11963 GCA_046597075.1 Pelobium sp. | reverse complement strand
CCGAGGACAGTCTTCTTTTATCATGGCTGATATCCCTGGAATTATAGAAGGCGCCTCCGAAGGTAAAGGTTTAGGTTTTCGTTTTTTAAGACATATTGAAAGAAATTCAGTGCTTTTATTTATGGTTCCAGCGGATACTTCTAGAACTATAAAAGAAGAATATGATATCCTATTAAGTGAATTAACCGCATACAATCCTGAGCTTTTGCAAAAACCAAAAATTATTGCAGTCACTAAAGCCGATTTATTAGACGAGGAATTGCAAAAAGAAATGCAAGCTCAACTTCCTAAAGAAATTCCTTCAATTTTTATTTCCTCCATAGCAAATAAAGGCTTAGTAGAGCTTAAAGATCTGCTTTGGAAAGCCATTAACAGCTAGAATTATATTATACCATTAATAGGGTATTGCCTAACCCAGCATAAATCGATATTTTGCGTTACAATCTAAATTTAAGGCAAAACATTTTTTAATGGCTTATTTACAGAATCTCACCACGTTTACAGATAAAAGAGGAAATCTTACTGTTATAGAAAAAGCAATCCCATTTGGTATTAAAAGGATTTTTTATATCTACGGTGTGGATAATTCGATTAGGGGTGGACATCGTCATCATCAAACCATTCAGGCTGCCATATGTATTAAAGGAAGTTGTACTATTTTTAATAATGATGGAGAACAAACGAATGAATATCAATTGGATACACCATCTAAATGTTTAATAATAGAACCAAAGGACTGGCATCAGATGTATAATTTTAGCTCTGATGCGATACTTATGGTGTTAGCATCTGAATATTATGATGAAAAAGATTATATTTTCGAAAAGTACGATTTATGATACCATACGAGGATTTAGGCAAACTTAATCAACCTTTTTTTAAGGAATTTGAAGAAGATTTTAGAGATTCTTTACAATCTGGATGGTACATTTTAGGGGATAAGGTTAAGCATTTTGAGCAGGCATTTGCCGATTATTGCGGAGCCAAATATTGTGTTGGTTTAGCTTCAGGGTTGGATGCCTTAATATTGGCTTTAAATGTCCTTCAACTGCAAAAAGGGGCCGAAGTATTGGTAGCTTCAAATACCTATATCGCCACTGCTTTAGCAGTCATTAATGCAGGCTTCAAACCCGTGTTGGTCGAGCCAGATTTAGCCACTTATAATATCGACCCTGAGAAAATAGAGGAAAAGATTAATCCGCAAACAAAAGCCATCATGCTCACTCATTTATACGGAAAAGTATGCCAGATGGATAAAATAGAAGCTATTTGTAAAAAGCATCAATTGCATTTAATCGAAGATTGTGCACAGGCACATGGCGCCAAATTTAGAGGAAAACAAGCCGGAACTTTTGGATTAGGAGCTTTTAGCTTTTATCCTACAAAAAACTTGGGGGCGCTAGGCGATGCAGGAGCTTTAACTCTCTCAACAGAAAAGGATGCTAAGCTGGTTAAATCTTTAAGAAACTATGGGTCTGCTCAGAAATATCATAATGATCATATAGGGTTTAATTCCAGATTAGATGAAATACAAGCTGGCTTTTTAAGTATCAAGTTGAAATACCTAGATCAAATAATTGAACATAAGAGGTTGTTAGCTCAACTTTATCACAATCACTTAAAAGAGGATTTTATTAAACCTAGAATACATCCAGATGAGTTCGATGTATTTCATATCTTCAATATTCGACATCCAAAAAGAGATGAATTAAAAAGATACTTGTTAGATCACGGTATCGGAACTGAGATTCATTATCCTATTGCTCCACATCAACAAAAAGGGTATCAGTCAATTTTTAAGGGAGAAAACTATCCTATTTCAGAAGAAATACATGAAACTACCTTGAGTTTGCCTATTTCTTACTCGCATATCAAACAAGATATAGAAAAAGTGATAGAAGTAATGAATAGGTTTTGATTTTCTATTGCCAAATTAAGTACTAGAAAATAAGATTTAAAAAATCAATTATGATAGAAGCTTAACAATAATTTACAATCAAGTTTTTTAAATGGATTATTATAAACCAATTCTACAGAAGTATTAAATGCTTAGAATTGATTCACTGCAAAAGTTAACTTTTAGGTAAAATTGAAGCATCAGTCCAAACAAAAGCACTTCACCTTTGTCCACCATTTACTAACTTGCACAAAATTTTATAAATGAATATTGCAATTAACGGATTTGGTAGGATTGGCAGAACAGTTTTAAATGTTTTATACCAAAGGGGCAGAATAAAAGACTTAAAAATTATCAACGATCTGACAGATACACAAACTTTAGCTCATTTGTTGAAGTATGATTCTATACATGGTAATTTCAAAGGCGAAGTAAAAACAGACGAACAGCATATCATCATAGATGGACATGCCATATTAATCACAGCAGAGAAAAGTCCATCACAGCTTCCTTGGAAAAAGTATGCGATTGACTTGGTGATAGAAGCTACAGGTAAATTTTTAACTTCTGAATTGGCCAGTCAACACCTAACAGCAGGCGCAAAAAAAGTATTACTTTCTGCTCCTTCTCCAGATAAAGAAATACCAACCATTGTTTTAGGCGTAAATGATGAGGAGATAGATTGGGGTACACAAATTATTTCGAATGCTTCTTGTACTACCAATAATGTGGCGCCAATGGTGAAAGTTTTGGACGATAATTGGGGAATAAAAGAAGGATACATTACTACAGTCCACTCCATGACAGGGGATCAAAATTTACATGATGCGCCTCACCGAGATCTAAGAAGAGCAAGAGCAGCCTCATCTTCCATAATCCCTACAACCACAGGAGCGGCAAAAGCCATCACTCATATTTTTCCGCAATTAGAAGGCAATTTAGGAGGAGCAGGAATCCGTGTGCCAGTACTCAATGGCTCATTAACAGATTTTACCTGTATCCTAAAAAATCAACCAAAGTCCGTTGAGGAAATTAATACTGCCTTTAAGAAAGCAGCAGATGGTCCTTTAAAAAACATCCTGCAATACACTGAAGACCCAATTGTTTCTGTAGATGTAATTGATAACCCACATTCTTGTATTTTTGATGCACAATTAACATCTATTGTAGGTGGAATGGTGAAGGTGGTAGGCTGGTATGATAATGAATTTGGCTATTCGAGTCGCATAGTAGATTTGGTTGAGGAGATAGAAAAACGTAATAAATGATTGAATTTCTCAAAACCGAAGACGTCCTACCTTTAAGAAACACCATCTTAAGAGAAGGAAAATTAAAACTCGAAGAATGCATCTTCCAAAATGATGATGAGCCAGATACTTTTCATTTAGGTTTTATGATCAATAATGAAGCTATTTGTGTAGCGAGTTTTCATCATCAAAAACATGCTGATTACGATGGAGAAGCTTACCAACTAAGAGGAATGGCAACAGCTTTGGAATATCAGGGAAAAGGTATTGGAAATAAATTGGTCAATTTTGCGATTGTTTATTTAAGAGGAAAAGGAGTTAATTATATCTGGTGTAATGCCAGAATGAAAGCTTTCAAGTTCTACCAAAGTTTAGGTTTCGAATTTATCAGTGAAGAATTCGATATACCAGGTATCGGCCCTCACAAGGTGATGTATCTAAAAATTCAATAAGCCGTCATTCAAAACTAGGCTTGAACTTCACCCAGGGCGACAACGAAATATCTTAATTTTAAAACATAAGCACCCATCTAACAACTAAAACTTTCAACTCCCATCAACATTCCTTAGTTTAGCCGCACAAACAAAAAGAATGATGAAAACTATAGATGATATAAATTTTTCAGGTAAAAAAGCGCTGATTCGTGTGGATTTTAATGTCCCTTTAGATGCAGAATTTAATATTACTGATGATAAAAGAATGACGGCAGCATTACCGTCTATCAATAAAATATTAAAAGATGGTGGAAGTGTGATTTTAATGTCGCATTTAGGTCGTCCAAAAGACGGCCCAACCGATAAATATTCCTTAAAACACATCGTGAAGCATTTATCTGATTTATTGGGTAA
This sequence comes from Pelobium sp., assembly GCA_046597075.1. Classification (GTDB taxonomy): domain Bacteria; phylum Bacteroidota; class Bacteroidia; order Sphingobacteriales; family Sphingobacteriaceae; genus Pseudopedobacter. The sequence goes on along the minus strand of JBKJLB010000304.1, from coordinate 7,971 downwards.
AGGTGTGGCTTTCGCCGATGATTGTATCGGTGCAGATGCTCTTAATAAAGCTGCAGATTTAAATATTGGGGAAGTATTGTTACTAGAAAACCTGAGATTTTACAAGGAAGAAGAAAAAGGGGATAAAGCATTTGCTGAAAAATTAGCAAAATTAGGAGACGTATATGTGAATGATGCATTTGGAACGGCACACCGAGCACATGCTTCTACTGCTGTGATAGCGCAATTCTTTCCAGATGCAAAATACTTTGGTTATTTGATGGGTGCCGAGTTGGCCAATGCGGAAAAAGTATTGAATGATCCAAATAGACCGTTCACTGCAATTATGGGGGGCGCAAAAGTTTCTGATAAGATATTATTGATCGAAAAGCTATTAGATAAAGTAGATAATTTATTGATTGGCGGGGGAATGACTTATACTTTCATAAAAGCCAATGGAGGTAATATTGGTAAATCTTTGGTAGAAGATGATAAACTGGAGTTAGCAAAAGAGCTTATTAAAAAAGCGAATGAAAAGGGCGTTAAAATGTTAATTCCAACCGACTCTGTAGTTGCTGATGCTTTTTCTAATGATGCAGAAACAGGGAATGCCTATAACGACCACATTAAAGATAATTGGATGGGCCTAGATATTGGTGAAGATACAATTGCTGCCTTTACTGAAGTTATCAAAAAATCTAAAACTATTTTATGGAATGGTCCGATGGGTGTTTTTGAAATGTCTAAGTTCGAAAACGGAACCAAAGCGGTTGCAGAAGCAGTAGTAGAAGCAACAGAAAATGGTGCATTTTCTTTGATTGGTGGAGGCGACTCAGCAGCGGCAGTTGCTAAGTTCGGGATGGAAGAACAAGTGAGCTATGTATCTACCGGCGGAGGTGCGTTGTTGGAATACATGGAAGGAAAGGAATTGCCAGGAGTTAAGGCGATAAACGAATAGTTTAAGCATAATTTTCGCTGTAAAAGCGCTGAGTCTCAGACTCAGCGCTTTTTTTTTGCTTTTCCTCCCACTTAAAAAATTGGTTCGAATAGGTGCTAGTGGAGATTTGTAGATGATTTAGGACTGTTGAAAACTTTTTGTGGTAGAAAGTGGGAAAAAGTGGTAACAATACTTAATTTTACATAACAAATCGTCAAAACAGAACAACCATGTCTCAGCTCATAGGAGAATTTGATTGCAAACTTGATGCGAAAGGCCGCTTAATGGTTCCTTCCGGTCTTAAAAAGCAATTGCCTGCTGTAGATGCGGAGGGATTGGTGATTCACCGTGGTTTTGAAAAACACCTAACCATTTACGCAAAAGCAGAATGGGATAAGATTACCGCGGAATTGTCGCAACTAAATTCTTTCGAGAAAAAGACACGTGAATTTATTAGGTATTTCACCCGTGGTGCTACCGAATTAAGCTTAGACGCATCAGGTAGGGTGTTATTGCCTAAATCTTTATTGGAATATGCGGGTATTGGCGCTGAGGTAGTTTTGGCTTGTCAGTTTGATAAAATTGAAGTGTGGGCGAAAGACGTTTATGATGCGCAACTAGATAATGAGCCTGAAAACTTTGCTAATCTGGCTGAAGAAGTAATGGGTGGGAGGAGAAAAGATGTCTGAGTACCACATTCCAGTAATGTTGCAGGAATGCATGGAGGGGCTAGAAATTCAGCCTTCAGGTAAATATGTGGACGTAACATTTGGTGGTGGCGGGCATTCCCGTGAAATCATGAAGTCTTTGGGTGATGAGGGGGTTTTGGTTGCGTTTGATCAAGATGAAGACGCACAACAAAATAGTATTGAAGATGATCGCTTTGTTTTTATCGATCAGAATTTTAGATACCTCAGGAATAATTTGAGGATGCATGATTTAATTCCAGTAGATGGAATTTTAGCTGATTTAGGAGTTTGTTCTCATCAGTTTGATGTTCCAGAACGTGGATTTTCTACCCGTTTTGATGCTGATTTAGACATGCGAATGGATCAATCAGCTGCTTTAACAGCAAAACAAGTGGTGAATGAATATCCAGAGGAAGAATTGCATAAAATATTCGGGATTTATGGAGAAATCCAAAATGCAAAATCTTTGGCTAAAACTATTGTAACTGCCCGCTTGGCTAACAAAATTAATACGATAGGAGAATTAAAATCGGCTATAGCTAAATTAATTCCTAGAGGGAAAGAAAATAAATACTTAGCACAGGTTTTTCAAGCGCTAAGGATAGAAGTAAATCAGGAGATGGAAGCCTTGAAAGAATTTTTAGAACAAACAGCTGAAGTGTTGGCTGTAGGAGGAAGGCTGGTGGTGATGTCTTATCATTCTCTGGAGGATCGGCTAGTTAAGAATTTCATGACGAAAGGGAAATTCTCAGGAACAGTCGAAAAGGATTTTTTCGGAAATGAAATCAAACCTTTTAATCCAATAAAAAAATCCATCATCGCATCAGAAGAAGAAATCAAAATAAATAATAGAGCCAGAAGCGCAAGACTAAGAATAGCTATTAAGAAATGACAAATAGGTTAAAAACAGAAATAGAGGAAGAGCTGCCAGAGGTTGAAGAGCCTAAGGTAAAAGAGAAAGCTCCCGCTGCTCCAAATTTCTTGACCAATCTATTCTCTAAAGGAACAATTTCTAAAGAAGCAGCGACAGAGGCATTGCCGTTTATTATTTTCTTGGCTTTTTTAGGGATGATTTACATCGGAAATAGGCATACCGCTGAAAATAATATTCGAAAAATTGACAAGCTCACTAAAGAAGTAAAAGAATTAAGCTGGGATTTTAAGACGCTAAAAGCGGATTTAATGTTTCGTAGCAAAGAAAGTGAAGTAATGAAAAGGGTAGATACTTTATTAGGATTGAAAGTATCTATTGAACCACCAATAAAACTAACAGTTAACCAACCATGAACATAAGGACCAACATACTTCTTAGAGTTTATGCTGCTTTCGGGCTCATTATCATTTTTGCGATGGCTGTGATTGCGCAAATGGTAAATGTGCAGATTTTTAAAGGAGAAAAATACCGCAAAATGGCCTCTAGCCTGAGCACCAAATATGCTGAAGTAGAAGCAGCTCGTGGAAATATTTATTCTATCGACGGAAGTTTATTAGCTACATCAGTTCCTGAGTACGATGTTCGAATGGATTTATTAGCTGGTGGGATTCAGGAAGATGCAGTTTTCTTCAACAAAGTGGACTCTTTGGCATACAACCTAGCTAATTATTTCAATGATAAATCCGAGAAAGAATATTCAAGATTATTGAGAAACGCTCGCCACGACGGTGAACGTTATTTTTTGATTAAAAGAGACGTCACCTACCAGGATTTAAAAACAATGAAGAAGTTCCCAATTTTTAATATGGGACGCTACAAAGGTGGGATGATTGCTGAACAGCAGAATAAAAGGATTCTCCCTTTCAGAGATTTAGCTTCAAGAACGATTGGTTATTACAACGCAAATGCAAAAGTGGCAGTGGGTTTAGAAGGTGCTTATGGCGATTATATAAATGGCGAAACGGGTAAAAGATTAGTTCAAAGAATTGCAGGGGGCTCTTGGATGCCAGTAAATGAAGATGCTGAAATTGCGCCAAAAGATGGTGCTGATGTAATCTCAACTATTGATGTAAATATGCAGGATTTAGCACAGCATGCACTCAAAAAGCAATTAATTAAAAGTGCTGCAGATTTTGGCTGTGTGATGGTGATGGAAGTGAAGACAGGAGAGATTAAAGCGATTGCTAATTACAGTAAGGTTGGTGAAGGTGAAAATGATTACGAAGAAATTTACAATTACGCAATTGCACAAAGTGCAGAACCAGGCTCCACTTTTAAATTGGCTTCTTATTTAGTGGCTCTTGAAGACGGTAAATTTGGCTTAAATGACATGATGGATACTGAAAATGGACAATGGAAAGTCTACAGTCATACCATTAAAGATCACGAAAATGAAGGGGTAATACCTATGAGAGTAGCTTTCGAAAGGTCTTCAAACGTAGCCATTGTAAAGCAAATTTATAAAGGCTACAAAGATAATCCAGATGCTTTCACTAGCAAATTAAAAGGCTTGCATTTAGACCAAAAACTAGGTTTACAAATTGCTGGTGAAGGAACGCCATTAATTAAGACCACCAAAAGTAAATCGTGGAGCGGCTTAACCTTGCCACAGATGGCTTATGGTTATGAATTAAAGATGACGCCAATCCAAATTCTAACATTATACAATGCGGTAGCCAACAATGGAAAAATGGTTGCGCCATTATTTGTACATGAAATTAGGAGGTTAGGAAATACCGTAGAGCTTTTTAAAGCGAGAATCATAAAAGAGAGAATCTGCTCTGACAATACTTTATCACTTTTAAAAGAAATGTTGAGAGGTGTAGTGGTAGAAGGTACAGCAAGCACCATCAATAATCCATTATACGAAATAGCAGGTAAAACAGGCACCGCTCAAGTAGCTGATGGTGCTAATGGTTATAAAGGAAAAAGGAAGTATCAGGCGTCATTTTGTGGATATTTCCCAGCAAATAACCCTAAATATTCTATGATTGTGGTGGTGCAAAACCCTACAAAAGGATCTTACTATGCGGCATCTGTTGCTGGTCCGGTGTTTAGAGAAATTGCTGATGTGGTTTATGGCAGCGACTTAGACATGAGTACACCGCCTCAATTGCCACAATTAGTAGGAAACACCAAAATGCCTGTGGTTAAATCAGGAGATAAAAAGTCGGCTCAAAAAGTTTATAAATCATTTGGTGTAAAGGCATTGTACGCTTCTACCAATGAAAGTGACTTGAGTTTGGATACCAACAACGGGATCACCTATAAAGAAGTAAAATTTAATAAAGGGAGTGTTCCTAATGTTGTGGGAATGGGGTTAAAGGATGCTTTATATGTTTTAGGAAATTCTGGTTTAAAGCCAGTGGTTAAGGGTTCAGGTGAAGTAAAAAACCAGTCGTTGGCAGTAGGGACACCAATTTATAAAGGAACAAGAATTTTAATAGAATTAGAATAAGTGGGGATATTAAAAGACATATTATACAAAGTAGCCTTAGAACAGGTGGTAGGCAGTACAAATTTAACTGTGGATGCTATCCAGTTTGATTCGCGTAAAGCGGAGATAAATACGCTTTTTATTGCTGTTAAAGGAACCGTTTCTGATGGTCATCAATACATTAATGATACCATTAAAAAAGGGGCAGTAGCAATTATTTGTGAAGATATGCCAACTACTTTTGAAGTTGGGGTAACTTACATAAAGGTGCAAAACTCGGCGAAAGCTTTGGGAATTATTGCTGGGAATTTTTACCACCATCCTTCAAAAAAATTGAAATTGGTAGGTATCACAGGAACCAATGGAAAAACAACCGTAGCCACGCTGCTATTTAAGTTATTTAGAGATTTAGGCTATAAAGCTGGATTGATTTCTACCGTTGAAAATCAAATTAATGATAAAATTATTCCATCAACGCACACCACTCCTGATCCGATAGCGCTCAATATTTTATTGAATGATATGGTGACTTTAGGTTGCGATTATTGCTTTATGGAAGTGAGCTCTCATGCTGTGGCACAATATCGGATTGAAGGCTTATCATTTAGTGGGGGAGTGTTTACCAATATTACTCATGATCATTTAGATTTCCATGGAACTTTTGACAATTACATCAAAGCGAAAAAAGGTTTTTTTGATGGATTGGAAAAATCTGCTTTTGCATTGACCAATGCAGATGATAAGAATGGAATGGTGATGTTGCAAAATACCAAGGCACATAAAAAAACCTATGGAATTAAATCATTAACCGATTTTAAGGCTCGAATTATAGAGAATCAATTTTCAGGTTTGCACTTGGATATGGATGGTGAAGAAGTGTTTTTTAAATTGGTAGGAAGTTTTAACGCTTCTAATCTTTTGGCAGTTTATGGGGCAGCTTTATTGTTAGATCAGGATAAAACCAAGGTACTGACTGTCCTGAGCCGGTTGAACGGTGCTGAAGGGCGTTTTGATTACATCATTTCTCCGAATAAAGTAATTGGTATTGTGGATTATGCCCATACGCCAGATGCAATAGAAAATGTATTAACCACTATTGATACCATTAGGTCAAAAACCGAACAAGTGATAACCATTATTGGTTGTGGCGGCGATAGAGACAAAACTAAACGTCCGCTAATGGCACAAACAGCCTGCGATTGGAGCGATAAGGTGATTTTAACATCTGATAACCCAAGATCAGAAGATCCAGACCAGATCATCAGAGATATGCAAGTTGGCGTTTCGCCAGTGAATCAACGAAAAGTATTATCTATAACCGATAGAAGAGAAGCCATTAAAACTGCTTGTCACCTAGCTAAGCCTGGGGATATTATTCTTTTGGCGGGTAAAGGACATGAGAAATATCAAGACATTAAAGGGGTGAAAAGTGATTTTGATGATAAAAAAATATTAAGTGAGAGTTTAAATCAATTGATATAAAATAATAGAATTATGCTATACCATCTCTTCATTTATTTAGATAAACATTTTGATTTTCCTGGAGCGGGGGTATTTCAGTTTATCTCTTTTAGAGCAGGAATGGCGATGATTTTATCATTGGTGATTACTACTGTTTATGGGAACAGATTGATTGAATATTTAAGGTTTAAGCAGGTTGGTGAAACGGTAAGAAATCTAGGCTTAGAAGGACAAACTCAGAAGTCAGGAACACCAACCATGGGTGGGCTAATCATTATTGCAGGGGTATTAATTCCAACTATATTATTAGCAAGAGTAGAGAATATCTACATCATTTTAATGATTGTAACCACTGTTTGGATGGGTGCAATTGGCTTTCTGGATGATTATATCAAAGTGTTTAAAAAGAATAAGGAAGGCTTAGCCGGTAGATTTAAAATTGTTGGTCAAGTGGGTTTAGCCCTAATAATTGGCTGGACGATGTTTTTTCACCCTGATATTTTAATTAGACAAACCATTACCGAGGCGCCAGCATCAGTTAAAGTGCAAAAAATACCAGGGGGGTTGAGGGAAGAAATTATTAATGAGCAGGGTGAGAAGCTCCTCAGGGTAGAAAAGCCAAACGGCGTTTATTACACCAAGGATGTTAAATCAACTAAAACAAATATCCCTTTTTATAAAAACAATGAGTTTGATTATACCAAGGTTTTAAAATTTTTAGGACCTGGTTACGAGAAATACGCGTTAGTCGTTTTTTTACTTTTTGTCATCGTTATCATTACTGCAGTATCTAACGGAGCTAATATTACCGATGGAATTGATGGTTTAGCCACGGGAACTTCGGCAATTATAGGCATTACTTTAGCCCTGCTGGCTTATGTTTCGGGTAATACAATCATTGCTGATTATTTGAAAATTATCTACATCCCAAACTCAGGTGAGCTGGTAGTTTTTGCGGCATCTTTTGTAGGTGCTTGTATTGGCTTTCTTTGGTACAATGCTTTTCCCGCTCAGGTTTTTATGGGCGATACAGGGAGTTTAACCATTGGGGGAATTATCGCTGTATTTGCCATCATGATTCGTAAAGAATTATTGATTCCAATTTTATGCGGAGTGTTCCTAATCGAGAATTTATCAGTGATTTTGCAGGTCTCCTGGTTTAAATACACTCGAAGCAAATACGGTGAAGGAAGAAGAATATTCTTGATGTCGCCGCTGCACCATCATTTTCAAAAGAAAGGATATCACGAGTCTAAAATTGTCAGCAGATTTTGGATTATCGGAATATTATTAGCCATAGTCACCATCGTAACCTTAAAATTAAGATAATAAATGAAGAGAATAGTGATTTTAGGAGCTGGTGAAAGTGGAGTTGGAGCGGCTATTCTTGCCCAAAAGCAAGGATTCGAAGTTTTTGTGTCTGATTTTGGAGAAATTAAAGAAGCTTATCAAAAGGAATTAGAAAAGTATAAAATTCCATTCGAGTCGGAGCAGCATACTGAAGAGTTAATCTTAAATGCAAGCGAGATTATTA
>JBKJLB010000310.1:0-2664 GCA_046597075.1 Pelobium sp. | reverse complement strand
TATTTCGAGCTCAGTAACTCATTAGAAAAATTATTAAATAAACCAATTGATTTAGTTGCCGAGAAAACCTTATCAAATCCATATTTGATCGAAAGTATTAATAAAAATAAGATTCAATTGATATGATAACTCAAGTTGAGAAAAAGCTTTTGTTAGATATATTAAACTCAGTTAAATCGATTGATGAACATTTGCAACATCAAAGAGACCTCAATTTATATTTAAATAATAAAACGCAGAGAAGAGCAGTTGAAAGGGAACTTGAAATTATTGGAGAAGCTATGACAAATCTTTTAAAAATTAACCCGTTAATTGATATTTCATATGCCAGATTAATTGTTGATTTAAGGAATAAAGTCATTCATTCTTATGATAATATTGATGATATTATTATCTGGAAAGTTATAATGAAAGATTTGCCCATTCTTCATGATGAGGTAAATTTACTTTTAACAAATGGGTAAATTTATTTTCTAAAATCCCACTACTTGCTTGTTTAATTAATCAACCTTATAGCAATTAATTCGAAGTTTATTTAAACCCCTTATTTATACCGTAAACAACTTCCATTTTAAATAAAAACCTTTCTAAGTATTAAGCAGAGTTAAATTATTAAATTAAAAATACAATAATTTGAATTTTAACCCTGATTAACCATGTCGATATAGCTCATCACTGCTTTGATGTCGCCGTAAGAAATATCATCACCCATAGCGGCTTTGGTCTCATTCATAGAGCTAGGTTTGTTTTCCAATATGTATTCTTGAATTTTATGAACCTTCGCCTGTTTTATAATGTCAAAAACACTGACCTCTCCACTACTGATATAATGAGCGAGATGTCCCTCAATTGTTCCTAAAGTCAAATTTCTGGTAGCTGCAATTTCTTCTATCGTTTTACCTGATTTAAATAATTGTAAACTTAAATCTTTAGTGTCTGATTTTACAGCTTTGGCCTTAATCAGCATTTGAAAAGGTGTTTGCGAAATCTCCTGCCTTTCGCAGAAATCTGATATCATCACAAGTATCTCATTCCCGTATTGCTTTACCTTCACTTTACCAATTCCTTTGATGCTTTCCAGCTCTTCGAAATTAGAGGGAAGTTTATTTACTAAATCCGTCAGTACTTTTTGAGGTAACACCTGGTAAACCGGAACATTATTTTCTCCCGCCAAATCATCTCGCCATTTTTTAAGTGTTTGATACAATTCGGGATGCTGAATTCCTGCTGGCGCTTTTGTTGGTTTAACCGATGCCTCTACTTTCTTTAGATTGTTAAAATCAATATCTGCATTGGCTTTGGTCTTTAAATATGCTAAAGTTTTAAATCCAGCAGCACATAATTTCAATGCAGAATTTTTAATGAAAATTTCCTTTTTGAGGTTTTCTTGAGCATCGTTGATGCTTTTCTTTACCACTTTATTGTCGGCATCAAAATCAACCTTAGCCAATTCTATTTCTAAATCAGCCAGTTTCTCTAAAAAATAAGTGCAGCCTTTCTTCACTCTTTCTTGTAATTCTGCGTTATCTTCTGGTAATCCGTTTTCTTGTAGTTGCACATGAAGGTGCTTCTTGAATTTCTCTGTAACCGCATAAATGTTGTTTTCCGCCATTTCTCTGGTTGCATTCACGTTTTCTAAAAAACCTTGACTGATCACCTGATTATATTCTTCTGCCAATTTTTTTATTTGAAACAATGCTGATTTCAAAGGATTAAAATCGAACAATTCGTATAATAAATTTTGCTGAAAAGAGATTTTTGAATTGTTGAGATGTTGCTCGTCTGGCGCATTCTGCTCTGCATTTTTGGTGTAGGTAGCAACCGTACCATCTGTTTTAACGCTGTTGAAAGAGATTTTAGAACTGAGTACCATACCCTCAAAAGTTTTACATCGGCTTAAAGCCACATAAACCTGACCGTGAGCAAAAGCAGCGTTGGCATCTATAATTGCTTTTTCAAAAGTTAAACCCTGACTTTTGTGAATGGTGATGGCCCACGCTAATTTTAAAGGATACTGGAAAAACGTACCTACCGACTGTTCCTCAATCTCTTTAGTATCTGGGTTGAGCTCGAACTTTAAATTCTCCCATAAAGTTTTTCCAACTACAATCTCTTGAAAATCTCCTGGGCATTTTACATGAATATCATCCCCTTTAATTTTGATAATTTTCCCAATCTTTCCATTGTAATAAAGCTTATCTCGGGAAATGTCGTTTTTTACAAACATTACTTGAGCACCTTCTTTAAAAACCAACTCAGCTAAATTTGGATAAGAAAACTCAGGAAAATCGCCCGAAACATCTGCATGGAAATGATGTGCCTTATTTTTTAATTGCTGAAGCTTGCTTTCATTGATGCTATTAGCAGATTGATTATGAGAACTTAAGGTGATGTATCCTTCTTCCTCATCAGGATTAAAATCAGGAATATAACGATTGTTCAATCTTTCTAAAATCTCTGCATCAATTTTATTCTCTCTAACGGCATTCAATATACTGATAAAAGCATCATCCGACTGACGATAGATGTGTTTCAACTCGATACTAATTGGCAATGACTGCAACAAAGCCTTGCTATTGAAAAAATACAAGTTCTCATAATATGGGCTCAGCATACGCCAATCATCATCTTTCACCACTGGTGATAGCTGGTGTAAATCGCCAA
>JBKJLB010000234.1:0-5022 GCA_046597075.1 Pelobium sp. | reverse complement strand
AATTTCGATAATTTCGATTTCAATCAAGCTTTACCATTAATCAACGAAGATACAGAGTTTTTTCCCTTGATGTCTCAAGAAGATGAGGAGGAAATGAATAATGAACAAACACCAGAAGTTTTAGCCATACTACCTTTAAGAAACACGGTTTTATTTCCTGGAGTAGTAATTCCCATCACTGTTGGCAGAGACAAATCCATCAAACTAATTAAAGATGCGTATAAAGGCGACAAAACAATTGGTGTCGTTTCCCAAAAAGATGTAAATATTGAAGATCCTGATTTTACTGATTTAAATAAAGTAGGTACTGTTGCTGTTATTGTAAAAATGCTGCAAATGCCTGATGGCAACACCACGGTAATTATTCAAGGTAAAAATAGATTTCAATTAGTTGAAGAAGTTCAGAACGAGCCTTACATTAAAGCTACGGTTGTAAAGTTTGAGGAAATCAGACCTAAAGTTGATAAAGAATTTAAAGCAATGGTTGCCTCTGTAAAAGAACTGTCCATGCAAATTATTCAGTTTTCACCAAACATCCCTTCTGATGCTGCCATTGCAATAAAAAATATAGAGAGTGTTTCTTTCTTAATCAACTTCATTTCTTCTAACATGAATGCTTCAGTTTCTGATAAGCAACTGATGTTAGAAGTAGCTAATTTGAGAGATAGAGCCAACATGGTTTTGAAACATTTAAGCACTGAGCTACAATTATTAGAACTTAAAAATCAAATTCAAAGTAAAGTAAAAGTTGATTTAGACAAACAGCAAAGAGATTATTTCTTAAATCAACAACTAAAAACCATACAAGAAGAGTTAGGTGGTAATTCACCCGACATGGAAATTGATGACCTAAGAAAAAAAGGAAACAAAAAGAAATGGAGTAAAGATACCGCCATCCATTTTAATAAAGAATTAGATAAATTAGCAAGAATGAATCCGGCTGCAGCCGATTATTCTGTTCAAATAAATTACCTCGAAGTTTTACTGGATTTGCCCTGGGAGCTTTTCACAAAAGATAACTTTGATTTAAAAAGAGCCGAAAAAATACTAGATAAAGACCATTACGGTTTAGAGAAGGTAAAGAAACGTATCATCGAGTATTTGGCTGTTTTAAAGTTGAAGCATAACATGAAAGCGCCAATTCTTTGTTTAGTTGGCCCTCCCGGAGTTGGAAAAACTTCATTAGGGAAATCTATTGCTAAAGCATTAGGAAGAAAATATGTGCGTATGGCCTTAGGAGGAATAAGAGACGAGGCAGAGGTTCGTGGTCACCGTAAAACTTATATTGGTGCTATGCCCGGCAGAATTATCCAATCTATTAAGAAAGCAGGCTCATCAAACCCTGTTTTTGTATTGGATGAGATTGATAAGGTAGGAAACGACTTTAGAGGCGACCCTTCATCAGCTTTGCTAGAAGTTTTAGATCCAGAGCAAAACAATGCTTTCGCTGATAATTTTTTAGAATTGGATTACGACCTTTCTAACATCATGTTCATTGCCACGGCAAACTCTTTAAGCAGCATCCAACCTGCCTTATTAGATAGAATGGAAATTATTGAAGTAAATGGATATACGATTGAAGAAAAAGTAGAAATTGCCAAAAAGCATTTACTTCCAAAACAAAAAGAACAACATGGCTTAAAAACAAAAGATATTGCTTTAAAACCTACTATCATCGAAAAAATTATCGAAGATTATACAAGAGAATCTGGAGTACGTGGTTTAGAAAAAACCATTGGTTCGGTAGTGCGTAGTGCTGCCACTAAAATTGCTATGGAAGAATCGTATAATCCAAATTTATCTTACGAAGATGTTCAAAAAGCTTTAGGACCAGCCTATTACGATAAAGACGCTTACGAAGGAAATGACGTGGCAGGTGTAGTAACCGGCTTAGCATGGACATCCGTTGGTGGTGATATATTGTTTATCGAAGCCAGCTTAAGTCCTGGAAAAGGTAAAATGACCTTAACCGGAAATTTAGGTGATGTGATGAAAGAGTCGGCAGTAATTGCTTTGGCTTATATCAGAGCACATTCAGAAGAGATTGGTATTGATCATCGTATTTTTGACCAATGGGATTTACATATCCACGTTCCAGCGGGTGCCACTCCAAAAGATGGACCATCAGCAGGAATCACCATGTTAACCGCATTAACTTCGGTGTATACACAACGTCAAGTAAAACGCAATTTAGCCATGACAGGTGAAATTACCTTACGTGGTAAAGTTTTACCTGTAGGCGGAATCAAAGAGAAAATATTAGCGGCCAAAAGAGCAAATATTAAAGATGTCATTCTTTGTAAATCGAATGAAAAAGATATTTTAGAGATCAAAGCAGATTACATTAAGGACATGAATTTTCATTATGTGACCAACATGCTCAGCGTAATTGATTTAGCGCTATCAGACAAAAAAGTAAAGAATGCTCTAAAAATCGAATACCGAGCGGAAGTTAAAAAACAAGAAGTCTATTGATTTTAGATATAAATAGTAAATTGAAGCCGAAATTATTTTCGGCTTTTTTTATGCAAAATCAATTTAAAATAGTTGCCCTTTCTATCCTTTTATTAACTGCTGTAAAAAGCTACAGTCAAATAAAGAATTATAAAAATGAATTGGGCTTCAAAAGTGAAAACGATTCGTTTTTAGCACTCGGTCAAGACAGATATTACACCAATGGGCTTTTTATCCATTTTAGATCAGCTTCAAAAGCTAAAAAAGATAATGATTATTCAAATTTCACTAAAAAGATTTGGAGTGCTAGCATTGGCCAATCCATTTACAATGCACAAACAGGTTCAATTTCTAAAATTTCTAACGTCGACAGACCTTTTGCAGCCTATTTATATGGAGCCGTTGGATTACAGCTTTTAAATAACAGTGAGAATAGCGGACGTTTAACGCTTCAAGTTGGGACTATTGGCCCGTCTGCTCTTGGCGAAGAAGCACAAGAACTGATACACAAAACCTTTGGGTTTTATGATTTAAATGGCTGGCAGTACCAAGTGAAAAATGAAATCGGTGTAAATGCTATTTTAAACTTACACTACTTTTTACACCGTTCTGCTGATAAAAAAGTTGATTTTTCTGTACCTATAGATATAAATGTAGGTAATACCTTTACTGGCCTAACCGCTGGTGTTTTATTTAGAACAGGTAGCTTAAACCCATTTTACCATTCTATAGCCACTCAAAGTAATGTGAGTACTTTTAATGAGGATGGGGTAAATGAAAAAGAGTTTTATTTCTTTTTAAAACCTTCATTGCAGTTGGTTGCATATGATGCAACCATACGTGGAGGATTATTTAGAGATGATAAAGGTCCAGTAACTTTTAAAACTAATCCAATTGTTTTCTCGCAAGAAATTGGTGCAGCATATGCAAAAAACCGTTGGACGGTAGATTTTTCGGTGATTTTTAAATCTAAAGAAACCAAAAGCATGTTAAACTCGCATCAATATGGTTCTTTTGATTTGTATTATAGGTTTTAGAATTATGAATTGGGCGTTAATTACCTGCCGCAGGCATGGTAAAAGGCTGTCAACTATATTTTTATCCTTATAAAATCGGGATAAAGGATGTCGCTACCATCCTAAATGCGAAAACTAAAAGTCAATTCCTCCACCCCTATTTATTTTCTTTAACGATTGCTGCCTTTTATCATCCAATCTTTTCCTAACTGATGCTTTACTGGGTTTAGAAGGTTTTCGAGGTTTTACTTCCTTTAAGCTTTCTTTGATGAGATGTAAAGTTCTTTTAATAGCAATTTCTTTATTTCTCAATTGCGTTCGCTCTTCTTCAGCAACCACCTGAAAAATATTTTCTTTATTGATTCTATTGCTTAAACAATGGGCAATCTTCTCTTTTTCTAAATCTGTAAACAGTGCAGATTGCATAAAATCCCAAAGCAACTCCACTTTGGTTTCTACCTTATTTACATTTTGGCCGCCCTTACCACCACTTCTTGATGTTCTAAATGTAAATTCCTTCTCTAACGCTGCTCTACTCATATTCATAATTTAAACGCAATTTACCAATTACTGTTTCTAATAGACTTCATTTTCACTTTTACAAAAAGCGAAAACAATGGGCATCCTCATTTCCTTAATTTACACAATTATTAATAAATTACAGCTTCAGGAGCTCATTTCAGAATCAAGACTAAATTAAAAATGAATAAATCATCACAAAAGCTAAACTTAATTTGCAATAAAAATCTAAAATAATGAGAAAGATTTATCTTGCTTTAACTTAACTTTGGCAGCAATGAAAAAAAATGTTGTTGTTGCCATTGATGGCTATTCCTCTTGCGGAAAAAGCACTTTAGCCAAAGCTTTAGCTAAGAAACTTCATTTTATATACGTAGATAGCGGCGCCATGTACCGGGCGGTTACCTTATATTTTCTTCGTAACCAAACTGATCTTCACCATCATGATTTAATTATTGATGCACTAGACCATATCGATTTAAATTTCCATTCCAGAGATTACCAATCACATATCTTACTAAACGGCGAAGAAGTTTCTGAAGAAATTAGGCAAATGCCAGTTTCTGAAAACGTGAGTAAGATTGCTTCTATAAAAGAAGTGAGACAAGCCATGGTGAAACAACAACAAAAAATGGGTCGGTCTAAAAATATGGTGATGGATGGTCGTGATATAGGTACGGTGGTTTTCCCTGATGCACAAGTAAAACTATTTATGACCGCAGACCCTAAAATTAGGGCCGAAAGAAGATTCAAAGAATTAAAAGCTAAAGGTGAAGAAGTAAGTTTAGAAGATATTTTCGAAAATATTGCTCACCGAGATTATCAAGATACCACCAGAGAAGAGAGCCCTTTAATTAGAGCCGAAAATGCCATTATTTTAGACAATACCAACCTTACCGAGAGCGAGCAATTAGAATTTGCCCTAGAGAAATTAAGCCCTTTTCTGATTTAATTTTTTCCAAAAAAATCTTTTTTTTCATCTATTTTTAGGAATAAAAATAAAAGAATTGAAATATTGGATTTAAGTTAAAAA
>JBKJLB010000127.1:0-3560 GCA_046597075.1 Pelobium sp. | reverse complement strand
ATTTGCAATTGCCACAAGGCTATTATTTAGAATATGGCGGTCAGTTTGAAAGTCAGCAATCGGCTTCTAAACTTATTTTAATCCTCAGCATATTTTCTTTCTTAGGTATATTTTTAGTTTTATATAGCCATTTCAATTCATCACGCATTGTTTTCCAAATCATGTTAAATATTCCATTGGCATTAATAGGAAGCGTAGTGGCTGTTATTTTAACTGGTGGAGTGTTTTCTATTGCAACTTTGGTAGGTTTTATTACCCTTACGGGAATTGCATCCAGAAACGGGATTATGATGATTTCTCATTACATACACTTGGTGGAGAAAGAAGGAGAACATTTTAGCAAGGAGATGATTATTAGAGGTTCGCTAGAAAGATTAGTGCCCGTTTTAATGACCGCTTTAGTTGCTGCTTTAGCATTAATTCCGCTTACGCTTGATTCGACCGCTGCGGGTAAAGAAATTTTATATCCGGTGGCAACCGTAATTTTAGGCGGATTAATTAGCAGTACTTTATTAGATATAATCGTTACTCCGGTTGTTTTTTATCGATATGGAAAAAAATCACTAGATACTTATATCAACCATCAATTAAAGAACAAAAATGAGATTCAGGAAATTATTTAGGCTGAAGTCCTGAAATCTCACTAATAAAATCCTTAGCTAGTAAACCTGGATTTCCACTCCATATTTTTAATACTTTTAGGTTTTCATCTAGCAAAAGTGTGAGTGGAAAATCCCCATCGGGATTGTATTTTACAGCTAAATTATTATTTCTCTGAAGTTGTTCGGCAGTCAATTTATTTTTCTCTAATCGAGGAAAATCAGCTTTAAGCAAGACTAGATTTTTATCAGCGAATCCTTTAAAATCATCTTTTTCAAAAACGTCTTTATGCATTTGAATACAAGGTCCACACCAGTCTGAGCCCGAAAAATTTATCAAAATCATTTTATGTTGCTCTTTAGCGTTGACATGAGCTTCTGAAAAATCTAAAAGCCAAACGTTAGAACTAAATAACAAACTAATCCAAATGACATTTATAAATCCCATGATTTAGAAATTAGTAATTGCCTTATTGATTCTTTTTATAGTCTCTTCTTTACCAATTTGTGCGGCAATATCAAAAACTCCAGGACCAAATTTGCCTCCAACCAACATGATTCTAAATGGCAACATTAACTCGCCAATTTTTATGTTTTTTTCTGTAGCTAATGCTTTAAAACTTTCTTCTAAAACAGCACTATTAAAAGTATTTTGTGAATTGGTAATGGTTATAAAAGAGTTAAAGTAATCTACTTTTTCAGTACTCCACTTGGGCTGAACTGCTGCCAAATCATAAGTTTCTGGTGCTTTAAAAAAGAAGATAGAATGCTCATAAAAATCAGTTAACAAATGACAACGCTCTTTTACCATATCAATTACTTTTACCAAGTAGTCATCGGTAGTTTCAATGCCTTTTTTCACCAAAATTTCTTTAACATCAGGTAAAAGTGAGGATGCATCAGTTCTTTTAATCCACTCGGCATTGTACCATTTTGCCTTTTCGTAATCAAATTTTGCTCCGCCTTTATGGATTCTTTCTAGCGAGAACTTTGTAATCATTTCCTCCACACTAAAAATCTCTTGGTCGGTGCCGTCATTCCAGCCTAACATGGCTAACATATTTAAAAAAGCTTCTGGTAAAAAACCTACATCTTTAAATCCATCGGCTTTTTCTTGGCTTTGTGGGTCAACCCAATTGATGGCATAAACTGGGAAACCCAATCTTTTACCATCACGTTTACTCAATTTACCATGCCCATCGGGTTTTAAAATTAAAGGTAAATGGGCCCATTGTGGCATTTCGCTTTCCCATCCTAAATATCTCCATAAAAGTATGTGTACTGGCGCTGATGGCAACCACTCCTCGCCTCTAAAAGCATGAGAAATTTTCATTAAGTAATCATCAACCACTACAGCCAAATGATAAGTTGGCATTCCATCTGCCTTTAAAAGCACTTTATCATCAACCTCACTGCTATGAAAACTTACTTGCTCTCTAATCAAATCTGTAAAAAAAATGTTTTCATCTTCAGGCATTTTAATTCTGATGACATGTGGAGCGCCTTCTTTAATTAAACTTTCAACTGCCTCATGTGGGATGGTTAATGAGTTTCTTAATTGTTTTCTAGTTTTAAAATCGTACCTAAAGTTTTCTATTACTTGACGCTTACATTCTAATTCTTCAGTACTATCAAAGGCATAATAGGCGTAACCATCTTTCACCAATTGTTCTGCATATTCTCTATAAATTGCTTTCCTTTCGCTTTGGCGATAAGGGCCATAATCTCCGCCTAATTGTGGGCTTTCATCAGGATTTAAGCCGCACCATTTTAAGCAATTGATAATATAATCTTCAGCTCCTTCCACAAAACGAGCTTGGTCTGTATCTTCTATTCTTAAAATAAACTTTCCATTATTTTGCTTGGCAAAAAGGTAATTGAACAAAATAGTTCTAACGCCGCCTATATGTAAACCCCCAGTTGGACTGGGTGCAAATCTTACTCTTACTTTACTATCCATTTTATAATATAAATTATTATGGTAAAAACTACAATAACCATGCAGTTTCTTGATATCATGCAAAGTTATGATTTAAAAAGGCGAAAAGGGTTCTTTAGTTAATCTAAAAGCAATAAAATGGTAAACTTTATTCTAGTGTTAGCTAATTTTAGATTCTAATCCCAAACCTGGATTCTCATTTAAAATATACTTGCCCTCTTTAAATTGAGGTATTTGATACGGGTTATTTGCGGTTAAAAAAGGCCCATCCAAATCTGCCCAATCACAAAGAGGCGCTAAAGCTACTCCAGCTAAAGTCGCTATGCTGGTTTCGCTCATGCAACCTATTAATATTTTTAAATCGTTTTCGCGGGCAGACTGTATCATTTTAAAAGCTTCATGCATTCCTGCCGATTTCATGAGTTTGATATTGATCCCATTATAAACACCTTTTGCTTTTGCAACATCAGCTAAACGTTGTACTGCTTCATCTCCTACTGTTGGAATTGGACTTCTTTCTGTTAACCATGCATTTCCATCCACATCTTCTTTAGGCATGGGTTGTTCTATTAATAAAACTCCTTGTTCTGCAAGCCAATGCGCCATTTCTAAACCTTGGTTTTTATCAGTCCAGCCTTGGTTGGCATCTACATAAAAGGGTAAATCCGTGACAGATCTGATGGTTTCAATTAATAATTTGTCAGTATCTCTTCCCAATTTTATTTTAAGCAATTTAAAATTATCCGCTAAAGCATCGTTCACTTTTTTAACAATAATTTCTGGCTTATCAATCCCAATAGTAAACGTAGTTAGTGGCATCAAATCGGGCGAAGACCCAAACATTTTATAACAGGGTTGATTTGAAATTTTACCAGCTAAATCATGCAAAGCAATATCAATTGCTGCTTTTATTGCGGGCTGACCTGGATCTAACTCATCGAGATAAGCAATGATTTCCTCCATATTGAAAGGAAAAGAAAATGGTGATAAATCTACTTTCTTTAAAAAATTAGTTGCTGTTT
>JBKJLB010000048.1:0-2803 GCA_046597075.1 Pelobium sp. | reverse complement strand
TTTTGGTCAAAATCTCCATTTAAATTTGCGCTACCACCAGCTATTTCTATTAACCAAGTTTTTAAAAGGGTATAACCAGTAAAATCAAGAGATAAGGTAAATTTCCCTGGATTTGCTTTCCAATATGCTTCAAAATCTTGCATACTTACAGGTGGATTTTTAACCTTAGCGCCATCAGTTAAAGCAATAAAAGAGGCTTTGCCCCAAGGTGCTTCATAACCTTTGATCTCTTGCTGAAAATCATATTTAATAATAGGATCTTCAAAATTTATAAATTCTGAGCTAGGCAATTTATAATTAATCGGGCCAAATAAACCTTGAAATTGTTGGATTTGAAAAAAGGTTTCCCCGTTTATCCAAACCATATCTGTTTGACCTTTTTCAACACCAGCTTCTTTTTCGCTCATGATGCTGCTAACGATAGAAGGACCTTGCCCTGGAACAATTTTTAATGTAATTCCAAATTTCTCTTTCATTCTTGGGACTAAAACTTCATCTATGTATTTATTAGCCTTTTTATCACCAGTGTATTTTAGCCATGTAACGGTTGTGCCTTTGGCTTTTTCGGTGATTTGTTCCCACGATTGTTGCATCATTGGGTCATTATTTTCTTCTGAAGAACTACTGGCGGTTTTTTTGTCGTTGTTACAAGCGAACAAACTTAGTATTGCAATTGCAGCGATAATATTTTTAAGTTTCAACATCTTTTAAATTTATTTAACAGTCTTTATTTTTAGATACTTTTGTTTATGGCAATAACGCATTCGATTCATATACATCAACATCAAATTTGGGATGCCTTAGTTCATCAGTTTGTAGATGATTATGGTTTTGTAGATTATAAAGGATTCAAAGAAGCCGAAAATCAGTTAGATGAATACTTAAATCTAATTACTCATAACCCACCCCAATCCAGCTGGTCGAATCACCAAAAATTAGCCTATTGGATTAATGCTTATAATGCATTTACCGTAAAATTGATTATGAATAATTACGGTTTAGGTAACATTAAAGAAATAGGTTCTATACATCAACAGTCGCCTTTTAAAATTTCATTTTTTAAAATTGGAACAGATGATTTTACGTTAGATAAGTTAGAGCATGAGATTCTTCGTAAAGAATTTAATGAACCACGTATTCATTTCTGTTTAGTTTGCGCCTCTTTCTCTTGTCCTAAATTTAGAAACGAAGCCTTTACTGCCGATAAATTAGAAGAACAACTGGAGGATCAAACCAGTGATTTCATAAACGATCCTGATAAAAATTCATTAGACCAAAATCCAATTGGTATTTCCAGTCTTTTCCAATGGTATTGGGATGATTTTTATGACTATTTCACAGATAAATCTTCCTTTTTAAATTGGATAAACAAACACTCAAAAACACTAATTAATATTGAAAACGAAATTGAGTATTTACCTTATAATTGTGCTTTAAACGGAAAGTAAAGTTTAAAGTTCAAAGTCAAAAGTTTAAAGCGCTTTACAAATACTTTTAACTTTCTACTCTTCACTTTAAACTTCTCAATCCCTTCTCAACAAACTTTCAATAATTTTCTCTTCAAAACCCGGTAAAGTTTTATAAACGTACTTTACTTTTCTGTTCGATGTAAAATCATAAGAAACCTCTAAAAATTCTTTTTCTGTTCTGGTGTCCATCCCAAAAAAGTTCGAATCATTTTTTTTGATATGAATCTCTACAGGAATATCTTCATAATATTTAAAATACTCTGGATGCGTAAAATAGCCTAAAGGTGTACAATCATAAGGGATAAAGCCATTTACACCAAAAGCCATTTTTGCCCTAGCAATCCAAGGTACTAATTGATCATAAACCCATTGGTCGCCTTCATGTCCGTTTCCGTTTAAACGATCAACATCCACATCTCCTAAAAGAATAGAGCAACTGGCTTCAAAACCAGAAAATAATAAAGGAATTTCAGTATCTAAAATTACTTGCATTGAGGCTACATCCTTTTCAAAATTATAATCTAAAACAGGATGATTCCCTAAACCAGGTCTAAACTCATAATCAGGCTGGCGACCGATACAAAAAGAAATCTCTTCTATTTGACTGGCTAATTCGGGATGATTTTTTAAAACTGTACCAATATTTGTATTTGGTCCTAAGGCTAAAATACTCAGCTTTTCTTTTCTTAGAGCAGCTGCTAAAGCTATTGTGGCATCATTTTCTGTACCTAAATCGTTGGCTAAATCAGATCCCTTATAAACAGGAATTTCTGGCCCATCATGGTACCATTTTAGCATTTTTTTTGTGACATCGTAACCATAATCTGCATTGGTCACAATGCTAATGCCTACAATTTCAATATTTTTCTGACGTAAAGCCATCATCAAAGTAATACCGTCATCAACTTCTCTTGGGTTGGGTGATGGAATACCAATCATGATATCACAATCGAACCAAATTCTTTTAGGTTTATTTTCCATTTTTTTTAGTTGTTAGCGAGGGCTATATACTATATTTTTTTACTGGTATTCCTCTGATGCTTTTCAGAGGGAAGAAAAAAATAGCTACTTAATCAATATAATGGGTTTAACTATTTAGTAAAGCAGCAGCTTTTACAAGTAATTCCTCTTTTTCTTTTAAATTTAAATCTAATGGTAACTGAGCTAAGCCAATTAGCCTTCTCATTATTTCTATCCCTATAAATTGTTGAAATAGTTGATGATTAAAATCATCTTCTTTTTTATAGAATTTATTTAAGGTTTCAAATACTGCATCGTTTTGCTGCGCAAGATGTAAGTGTGCATACAAAACGCCTAGGTCAAACTCGGCTTTT
>JBKJLB010000391.1:0-2652 GCA_046597075.1 Pelobium sp. | reverse complement strand
TCCAAAGCATCATTTAAGAATAGAAGCTTACGGAACCGTAGATGAATTGAACTCATATATTGGATTAATTAGAGATCAGGAAATTAGTGAGGTGGATAAGGATACATTAAAAGAAATTCAAGATCGTCTTTTTACTATTGGTTCAACACTTGCATC
The DNA here is from genome assembly GCA_046597075.1 of Pelobium sp. Classification (GTDB taxonomy): domain Bacteria; phylum Bacteroidota; class Bacteroidia; order Sphingobacteriales; family Sphingobacteriaceae; genus Pseudopedobacter. Next base: position 2,496 of record JBKJLB010000391.1, on the reverse strand, counting down.
TGATCCTGAAAAATCAAAAATGAAAATACCTGATTTAAAAGAAGCAGATATTGAATTTTTGGAAAACGAAATGGATAGAATGAATGAAGTATTGCCAGAATTAAAGCATTTTATCTTGCCAGGAGGAAACACAACGGCCTCGTTTGCTCATTTAGCTCGTTGTGTTTGCCGCAGAGCAGAACGAATTTCTGTACATCTGGCTGAAACAGAATTTGTTGAAGAAAAAGTAATTATTTACCTAAATAGGCTTTCAGATTATCTTTTTACATTAAGTAGAAAAACAACTTTCGATCAAAAAAGTGAAGAAAATATCTGGTTGCCAAGGGTTTAATAATTGTTGAAAACTTTTTTAGTAAAGCTTAAATTTTAATATACTTTTGCAAAACAGAAAAAATAAAATTCTAATAATATGTATTGGACTTTAGAATTAGCATCACATTTAGAAGATGCTCCATGGCCAGCCACCAAAGATGAATTAATTGATTACGGAATTCGTTCTGGTGCACCTGTAGAAGTGATAGAAAATCTACAAGCATTGGAAGATGATGGTGAGCCATATGAAAATATCGAGGAGATTTGGCCTGATTATCCTACAAAGGATGATTTCTTCTTCAATGAAGATGAATATTAAAAAAAAGGACTCAGCTTGCTGAGTCCTTTTTTTGTATAGTATTGTGTACAGGTCTGAATTTATGTATTTGTCAAAAAATCTACTAAATAACAGCTTTTAAGCATATTTTGTTCTTGGTCTGATTTTAGTTTAAAGTTTAGCAATCAACAAAATTGTTAAATCTTATATTAAATTAATCATGGGAAATTTACTTTACATTATAGCAGTAATCTTAATTATTGTTTGGTTATTTGGCGCATTTGTATCTCCATTTGGTGGTGGTCTTATTCACATTCTTTTAGTAATAGCTATTATTGCTATTTTATTAAGAGTAATAAGGGGCGCTTAAAATTAAAATATAATTTTAGAACGAGATCATTAATAATGGTCTTGTTTTTTTATTGTTATAATTTCTTTAATAAAGTATCAGCAATAATTAGATCTTCAGGAAAGGTGATTTTAAAATTAAACTGATCTCCATTTTCTAATAGAATTGGAAATCCTGCTTTTTCTACAACAGAAGCATCATCAGCAAAATTTATTGAAAACTCTTGTTCATAGGCTTTCTTTAACTGATTATATTGAAACGTTTGTGGAGTTTGTACGAGATAGATTTCTGATCTATTCAAAGCTTCAGAAGAGCCACTTTTTAAGCCTCTTATTGAATCTTTTGCTGGAATTGCAGCAACTGCATTGCCTTTAGCTAAAGATGTTTCATAACAGTTCGAAATCGTCTTTTGAGAAACTAGTGGTCTAACTGCATCATGTATGGCAATAATAGAGTTTTGATGCTCTATTTTCGATAAGCCATTTTTTACCGAATGAAATCTTTCTTCGCCGCCAAATGCAATTTGATGAGGAATATCAAATTGATATTGCTTAATTAAATTTTGCCAATAGGCTAAATCAATTTCGGCAAGGACTAAGATAATTTGAGGTTGATATTCATTTTGATGAAATGCAAGAATACTATGCATAATTACTGGCAAGCCGTTTACAGGGATAAATTGCTTAGGTAAATCACTATTCATACGATTACCTTTGCCGCCAGCAACTATTATAGTGTAAAAAGAATAATCCTGCTTTTCCATCAAATGCTAATTAAACAAAAAAGACCGAAAATTTCGGTCTTTATATTTTTTAGATGATTAACATGGCATCGCCATAACTGTAGAATCTGTATTTTTCTTTTACTGCAACTTCATAAGCATTCATTACATTTTCATAACCTCCAAAACCGGCTACCATCATTAATAAAGTTGATTCGGGTGTATGAAAATTAGTAACCATTGAATTTGCAATACTAAAATCGTAAGGAGGGAAGATAAATTTTGAAGTCCAATCGTTAACTGGTTTTAAATGATGGTTTGCAGAAACTGCAGACTCAACAGCTCTCATCACTGTAGTGCCAACTGCACAAACTCTTCTTTTTTCTTCAATTCCTTTATTTACCATATCAACAGCTTTTTGGTCGATAATGATTTGTTCGGAATCCATTTTGTGTTTGGTTAAATCTTCTACCTCAACCTGGCGAAAAGTACCCAAACCAACGTGAAGAGTAACTTCTGCAAAGTCAATTCCTTTTAATTCTAAGCGTTTCATTAATTCTCTACTAAAATGTAATCCTGCAGGTGGAGCTGCAACAGCACCTTCATTTTTAGCAAAAATAGTTTGGTAACGCTCTTTATCCTCTGCCGTTGGCTTACGTTTAATATATTTTGGAAGCGGAGTTTCTCCTAAAATTTCAATATTTTGTCTAAATTCTTCGTCAGTTCCATCAAATAAGAAACGGATTGTTCTTCCTCTTGATGTAGTATTGTCAACAACTTCGGCAACTAATAAATCATCATCACCGAAATAAAGTTTGTTGCCCACTCTAATTTTTC
>JBKJLB010000330.1:0-5159 GCA_046597075.1 Pelobium sp. | reverse complement strand
CTGAATTTCCTTTAAACCTAATTTTTATATCTTATTCTATTAATGGATTCCCATTAACAATCGATTCCATCTAATTTTACTTAAGAAAGAACCATTTTCATCCCAACTCATCCATACAAATAAGGCTTTCCCAACAATGTGATCTTCGGGAACAAAACCCCAATAGCGAGAGTCTAAAGAGTTATGACGATTATCTCCCATCATCCAATAGTAATCCATTTTAAAGGTGTAATTAGTAGCTTTTTTACCATTGATGTAAAAATCATTACCCTTTATCTCTAAAGTATTACCTTCGTAAACAGTTATCGCTCTTTGATAAACAGGATAAGTTAGGCTATCTAAAGTAATTGTCCATCCTTTTTTAGGGATAATAATTGGCCCAAAATTATCCTGATTCCATTTGAAATGCGGATCAGCAGGAAAAACTTGTTGATCAAAATCTTCTCTATCACCTACAATTGGAGTAATTGCTTTCACATTTGAGAATGCCTTTATTTTTTCTACTGATTCTTTAGGCATCGTCATAATATATTCATCGGTATTGGCTCTTTCCACATCAACCTTGATATTTTCTAAAGTTTTTGGATTGAAGTCAGTACCATCAGTTTTTACATAATATGGAGTCTGACTCATGATGGGTAACTCACTAGCTTTTCCGTTAATGAATACCTGAGCATCAACAATTTTCAAAGTATCACCAGGAATACCAACACATCGTTTGATATAATTCTCTCGTTTATCAACAGGGCGATTTAATGGAAAATCAGCATCCATCGGATAATTAAATACCACCACGTCATTTCTTTCTACATCACCAAAACCGGGCAAACGGTAATAGGGCAACTTAATACCCTCCCAATAAGCTTTTGTGTTGATAATTGGCATGGTGTGGTGTGCAAACGGAAATGCAACTGGTGTCATTGGTGTGCGAGCACCATAATTCATTTTACTCACGAAAAGAAAATCACCTACCAAAAGTGTACGCTCCATTGACCCTGTTGGAATGGTATAAGCTTCAATAAATAAGCCTCTAATGATAGTTGCTGCGATAACTGCAAATACGATAGCATCAAGCCACTCACGACCTGCACTTTTTTTCTTTTTTTCTTTATTCTTTTTCCAGAATTTCCAATTCATTTTAAATTGATTTAGGCTTTAAAATCATACATTTCTTTAACTGAGTAAAACCCTGTTTTACCCTTCAGCCATTCGGCTGCTAATACAGCGCCTAGTGCAAAACCTTGGCGGCCGTGTGCTATGTGTTTTAATTCTATGCGGTCCACATCCGAATCATAAATGACTGCATGTGTACCTGGAACCTCTCCCTCTCGGTAAGATTCTATAATTAGATGATTAGGTGGGTGAACTGTTACATCATCATCTGCTTTAATAGCTACCCATTCTGTTTTCTTCTCAAATTCTTCTATGATGTCTTCTGCTATGGTAATGGCAGTACCACTTGGTGAATCCAATTTATGGATATGGTGAATCTCTTCCATCCCTACATCGTATTGATCCGAGAATTTATTCATCATTTTAGCAACTTGCTGATTGATCTGAAAAAAGATATTTACCCCTACACTAAAGTTAGAACCATACATCACCGTTGATCCAGCTGCTTCACAATCATCTTTTACTGTTTGCAAATGCCCGTACCAACCAGTAGTACCAACCACTAATGGGGTTTTAGCTTTAATACATTCACCAATATTGTTCATTACAGCATCTGGTGTGCTAAATTCAATCGCCACATCTGCTCTAGCTAAATTTTCTAGATTAAGTTCATCATTGTTATCTTGATCTATTGTTAAAACGATTTCATGACCTCTATCTAAAGCAATAGATTCGATCATTTTACCCATTCTTCCATAACCTAATAGAGCTATTTTCATTTGTTGAAATTTAATTTTAGAGTCACCATTGGCATTGGAGCTGCATAGCTTGTTGATGCATACGAAGGTATGTAAATTGATGGTTTTATTCTAAAAGATAAATCGTCACCCACGTCAAACGTGGCCAACTTTGCACTTACATAGGCATCCAGAATTTGGAGGCCATAAAAACCTATCATACTATAAAGAGATAGGTCTCTGTTTCTGCGGTAAAAGTCTTTTGCACTATAAATTTGTTGATCTGGAATACCACGATATTGCGGAAAATTAAAGCGATCGGCTTGTGCTAAATTTTGATTTTCTTTTCTAAACTGGCTCTCGGTAAGGAATTCTTTATAAAATCTATTGTTAAATTCGTAAACTAAACCGATACCTATAAATCCGCCATAAACCAAAGGTACTTTCCACCACTGATGGTTTCGGGCTTGACCCCAACCTGGTAAAATGGCTGACCTAAATGAAGCTTTTCTAGTATTTTGCAAATAAGTAGAATCCTTAAAAAGTGATCCGATTTCGTTACCAAACTTTTTGATTTTTGTGATGGTATCTTGCTTGATAGCTTTAGATTTTTTTACAATACTGTCTTGCTGTTGCGCATTTCCATGCAACATCGTAAAAGTAAACAAAACCAAAAAACAATATTTTAACATTACCAGTCTAGTAATTCAAGGATACGGCTGAGGTCATCATCAGAAAGAAAAGGGATTTCTATACTTCCTTTTCCACCGTCCTGAACTTTCATTTTTATTTTTGTAGCAAACTTAGATGAAAGATCATCCTGAATTTTTTGGTATTGAAACGAAATTCCATCACTTTTCTTCTCTTTAGGGGTAGGTTTTATTCCGGTTTGCTTCATAGAGCGCACCATGTCCTCCACTTTACGGACCGATAAATCCTTATCTAAAATCTCTTGAAAAATAAAAAGCTGTGTAGATAGATCAGAAACATTGATTAAAGCTCGGGCATGACCCATGCTTATTTTATTATCTCGTATAGCTGCTTGAATGGTAGGCGGCAATTTCAATAGTCTTAAATAGTTGGTAACAGTCGATCTATTTTTAGAAACGCGGTCGCCTAACTCTTCTTGATTGATTGCACATTCCTCAATCATTCTTTGGAAACTCAAAGCAACTTCAATAGCATTTAAATTTTCACGTTGAATATTCTCAATCAATGCCATTTCTAGCATTTGTTGATCATCCGCTGTGCGAATATAAGCTGGAATTTCTGTAAACCCAGCCATTTTAGAGGCTCTTAATCTACGCTCTCCAGAAATCAATTGATAACTATCGTGACCCATTTGCCTAACAGTGATGGGTTGAATCAATCCTTGTAGTTTTATAGATTCTGATAATTCTCTTAACGCGTCTTCATCAAACTCAAAACGTGGTTGATAAGGATTAACTGTTACTTGATTAACCTTGATATGGCTGATTGCTCCTAATGCTGCTGATGGGTTATCTGTTACAGAATTTGTATTATTTCTATTAACTCCACCACGAGCATATTCAGAATCGTCATTTAATAATGCGCTTAATCCTCTTCCCAGTCCTATTTTTCTTTCTTTACTCATTATTTCACTACCTCCGTTTTATCAGCTGCGTTTTCTTTGCTTAAACCATTTTTACTGATGATTTCTCTGGCTAGATTTAAATAATTAATTGCTCCTTTAGAATTTGCATCATGCATAATTACTGATACACCAAAGCTTGGTGCTTCACTCAATCTAGTGTTTCTAGCAATGATGGTTTGGAAAACTAAATCTTCGAAATGCGAGCGTACTTCTTCTACCACCTGATTTGACAAACGTAAACGGACATCATACATGGTCAATAAAATACCTTCAATTTGTAAATCGGGGTTTAGCCTGTTTTGTACAATCTTAATGGTATTTAATAATTTACCTAAACCTTCTAATGCAAAATATTCGCATTGCACTGGGATGATAACAGAATCTGCACCTGTTAATGCATTAATGGTGATTAAACCCAAAGATGGGGAACAATCAATAATGATGAAATCATAATCTTTTTTGACTTTCTCTAAAACCGCTTTCATTTTGTATTCACGGTCATGTAGGTTAATCATCTCAATCTCGGCGCCAACCAAATCAATGTGAGCTGGCAATAAATCTAAATTTGGAGTATCTGTTTTTTGAATAGCCTGCCTTGCTGGCACCTCATTAATTATACACTCATAGATACTATTTTTTATGGTGCGTGGATCAAAACCTATCCCCGAAGTAGAGTTAGCTTGCGGATCTGCATCTACAATTAAAGTCTTAAATTCTAAAACTGCTAAACTTGCCGCTAAATTTATAGAAGTGGTTGTTTTTCCTACTCCTCCTTTCTGATTGGCAATGGCGATGATTTTACACATGTATGATTATCCTTTGAAGCTTCTTGTTTACAATGTTTTAAACTAAAAACAGGCTATTTTTTGTACTTTAGCCGAGATTTAGCACTTTTTTACAAGGCGGCAAGATACAAATTTAAACAATATCAATTTCCACACGTTAAAGCAATTTATAAACAAAAAAAGGCATGACATTAATTGTATCCGGTACCAACCGACCAAATAGCAATACTTATAAATTGGCAAAATATTATCAAAAAACTTTAGCCGAAAAAGGTGTAACCGCTGATTTTCTCTCTTTAACAGATTTACCTGAAACATTGATCACATCAGATTTGTATGGAAAACGTAGTGAAGCGTTTCAAAAGATTCAAGATCAAATTACAACTGCACAGAAATTTTTATTCGTAATTCCAGAGTATAATGGTAGTTTCCCTGGTATCTTAAAACTCTTAATTGATGCCTGCAAATTTCCAGATTCTTTTTATGAAAAAAAGGCGGCTCTAGTGGGAAATTCTACTGGAAAATACGGAAATGTAAGAGGAATTGAACATTTCACCGGTATTTGTAATTACATCAATCTAAATGTTTTGCCACTTAAAATTCATATCCCTGCTATCCATCAGGAGTTAGATGAAAATGGTGATTTATTTAAGGAAGATACTATGAAATTTACCAATAGCCAAATAGATAAATTCATCAACTTCTAAATAAATTCTTTTAATAAACTGGGTTATTCGAGATAAAATTGAATAACCCATTTTTTGTTTGATGACTACTTAAATAGTCAACTTTTGTGTTTGAGCTTAATACCCTAATAAAGTTTAGTTTTTAAGCTATTACAAAATCATTCAACCTATTAAGGGTTGATTCCCTCTCGCTTATGCAACTCAATAATTACAATTAAATCAT
>JBKJLB010000116.1:0-6522 GCA_046597075.1 Pelobium sp. | reverse complement strand
TCAGCTTCTCTGCTCAGTTTTAAATCTCTTATAGGTGTGATAATACCCACTTTAGGAATTAAAATATTGAAAATCATATCGAAACGAATCTGATCATTTCCTGCTCCGGTACTGCCGTGGGCTACAAAATCAGCATCAATTTCTTTAGCATAATTTGCAATAGCTGTTGCTTGAGTTACTCTTTCGGCACTTACAGAAAGGGGGTAAGTATTGTTTTTTAGTACATTACCAAAAACCAAATATTTCAAGCAAGAATCGTAGTATCCTTTAACAGCATCAACCGCATGATGAGAAGTTACGCCTAAACTGTAAGATCGTTCTTCAATCTGTTTTAATTCATCATCAGAAAAACCACCTGTATTTACAATGACGGAGTGAACTTCTAAATCCAAGTCTTTGGTTAAGTAAATGCAACAAAACGAGGTATCTAATCCTCCACTAAATGCTAAAACAACTTTCTTTTTCATTTTATGAGTATTGAGATTTGAGTATAGCGTATTGAGACTCAATACTCATTACGCTATACTTAATACTAATTAATTTACCAAACTTACGGCTACACTTTTTGTGAAGCTTTTTAGTTTTGCTTCAATTCGTTTCAACAAATTTGCTTTTTTTGATATTTGTTTAAATCTTTCTTGTTCTTCCACTTTCATTTCTTCTGGGTCATAAAGCATGGCCGTACACATGCAGTTTTGCCTTCCTTTGCTCATCAAAATATCGTAATTCACACAGCTTTGGCAACCTTTCCAAAAGTTTTCGTCTTGGGTTAATTCAGAATAGGTAACAGGTTCGTAACCTAAATCAGAATTAATTTTCATCACAGCTAAACCAGTTGTTAAACCGAAAATCTTTGAATTTTGATATTTCTGACGAGAAAGTTCAAAGATTTTAGTTTTGATAGCTTTTGCCAAACCTGCTTTTCTATAGATTGGATTTACTATTAATCCCGAGTTGGCTACAAAATCACCGTGACTCCAAGTTTCGATATAACAAAAACCTGCCCAATTACCATCTTTGTGCAAAGCAATAACCGCTTTGCCTTCCAGCATTTTGTTAGCAATATATTCTGGAGAACGCTTTGCTATACCTGTTCCACGAGCTTTTGCAGATTCGGCCATTTCATCGCAGATGGTCTCTGAATGGCTTACATGTGATAAGCCGGCAACTATTATATTAAAATCGTAAATGTGCATTTATTCTGAGTGGAGACTTATCCACATGTTTAATAAATAATAAATTTTTGAAGGAACCATCATCATGATGGTGAATAGATTAAGATATTCTCAGATTAATCAAAATCTGGGAATGTATAGGGGTCGTCGTCGTAAAGAAATTGTTCTAAAGGAAGGTAAACCAATAAACATAGCAAGTGACATTCCTTTTAAGGAAGTATTACACTTGTCTGTATGTATATGAGTTTGTTTCATTTTCTTTAGCTATCAGGATTTTAACCTGATTCTTCAGCAAAAGAGCATATAATTTTTATTAATTACAACATTTAATTTAATTAATGATGTTTTGTTAATTTTATCTTAACGATGATTTTGAACTAAATACCGAAATAGGATAGGGTTAATAGCGAATATAAATAACTCGGTTTTGCGCTAAGGATTGGAACAGCATCCTTATTTGCGCACAATGTAATTGTACTTTAGTAGAAAAAAAATACCTTGCCTACCGGCAGGCAGGTAGTTTAAGGCCTGTTAAAGCGTACATCAACTAAGCTTTTCTAAATCTAATGATTCTTAACCAATGCATCACTTTCATGATTGGATATACAGGATCAATTTCGAACCATTTTTTACCAAAGTTTGGGCTGTTTGGGAATTTATGATGGTTATTTTGAAATAATTCACCTAACATTAGAAAGTCGAAAGGGGTCGAATTTTTTGATTTATCTTGATTATCAAAATTAGAATATCCGTATTTATGACCACACCAATTAACTACGGCGCCATGTAAGGGGCCCATCACAAAATGGAAAGGAAGAAATAACCACATCCACCACTGGGTTGCAAAAACCAAATAGAACGTAAAATAAGCAATAGAGAAAATAATTCTTGAGGTCATTGAAGTTCCTAAGTCATCGATAAATTTCCACTCGGGATACTCACCTCTAAATTGTGGCTCGGGCTCTTGTAAATCTTTCTCGTAAATAACATATTGACCTCTCGTGTTCCACATCATTTGAAAAACATCTTCAAAAAAATGTGGCGAATGAGGGTCTTTTTCTGTGTCTGAGAAAGCATGATGCATACGATGCATAATTGCATAAGCTTTTGGCTTTAAATACGATGCACCTTGACCAATGTATGTTAGTACATAAAAGAAGCGGTACCAAAAGGGGTTCATGCTAAACATTTTATGTGAAGCATAGCGGTGTAAAAAGAATGTTTGTACGAAAAGAGAAATGAACCAATGTGCAATGAAGAAAATGATAATATACATCTATAAATTTATAATTGAGTAAATAGAACTCTTATTGAATACCTGCTATATAAGGTTTTAGTTAAGAAATTGTTTTTTAAAGGAGTCAAAATTCTGTCTATTTATAAACACTTTGTTTGAATCGTGAAGGTAAGAATAAGTTATAGCGTTTTCTAAAAATAAGTCTAGTTTATATCCTGATTTACTATTTAGTAATAATTTTTTTACTAAAAACAAGTCTTTTGCAGCTAGCTCATAATCTTTAATGGCATTTTTAGTTTTCGCCAAAAATAACAAAGATTGTACTGTTTTTTCAGTCCGATTTAATTTTCTAGCTAATTCGGAGGCCTGTATAAAAAACCATTTCGCTTGCGTATACTGTTTTGTTTTCAAGTAAATCTTTCCTAAAATATAGTAACATTGCTGCTCCTGATTTTTACTGTGTTTCATTAAAAGGATTCTATTCAATATTAATAATTCAGCTTCTTTTGATTTCCCTAGGCTCAAATAAACCTGAGCTTTCCATAATAGCATATTAATATGGCGCATTTTTTCGCTAGATTTTTCTAAATGGTCTTCGCTCATTTTTATGAACCTCATCGAAGCGTTAAAATCACTTTTTAAAAAATAAAGTTTTGATAAGTTTTGTGTAACACTAGCTATTTCGTCAGAGTCTTTTAAGAAGGTAAACTCGTTTAAACTTGTAAGAAAGTAGTCTAATGCTTCATTATAATTTTGATAGTAAGCTTTTTTTAATCCAGCAATTTTGTTGGTCATGGCAGATTGATAAACAAGCTTTTTAGGAATAGAATTATAAAGTGCGGGGTTATAATCGTGTTTCAAAAACAACGTTTGAGAATAGCTACTAAAATAAATATTCTTATCAAGGATGCTCAATCCTGAATAAATCCATTTGTCTGAATTTAAAAAATCTAGATATTCACCAATCAAAAAATCTTGTTGACGAAAGGCGTTTTCGATAATTGTTGATTTTAATAAGTTATTGGGTTTAAAATCTGCGAAAGCATAAAAACCGTTAAACAAAACACAAACTAAGCATAGTGATTTTAACTTTTTCATGAATTTAAATAGCAAATCAATATACGCTTCCTAATTAAGAAAACGTATAAATCATTTTTCTTATTACTTTTGTTGGTAACCTGATTATAAATTTTGTTCGGTAAATGGAAAAAGAATTTAACAGACCAATAAGAGTTTTGGTAGCTAAGGTAGGGTTGGATGGTCATGACCGGGGAGCTAAAATTATTGCAACATCATTAAGAGATGCAGGAATGGAAGTAATTTATACAGGGCTTAGGCAAACACCAGAAATGGTCGTGAATACTGCCCTACAAGAAGATGTTGATGCTATTGGTATTTCAATACTTTCAGGAGCTCATATGACTGTTTTCCCAAAAATCATGGCTTTAATTAAAGAGAAACAAATGGATGATGTTTTGGTTACTGGTGGGGGTATTATCCCAGAAAGTGATCATAATGAGCTTAAGAAATTAGGAGTAGGAGAGTTATTTACCCCAGGTACCCCAACAATAGAAATTGCCAATTACATCAAAAACTGGGTTATTTTGAATAGGAATTTTTAAATTAGGTTACAGATGATGTACGAAAATATTTTAGTCGATAAAAAGGACGAAATTCTTTGGATTACAATTAATAGAGAAAGTAAGCTTAATGCGTTAAATAAATCAACTTTAAAGGAGTTGAATAGTACTGTATTAGAAGCTCAAAATAATCCTGAAATAGGGGGAATTATTATCACAGGTGTTGGTGAAAAAGCTTTTGTGGCTGGTGCCGATATTTCTGAGTTTTCTTCTTACAATAAACAGGAAGGAAAAGTATTGTCTAAGCAAGGCCATGATAAAGTATTTGATTTGATAGCAAATAGCTCCAAACCTATAATTGCAGCTGTCAATGGTTTTGCTTTAGGTGGAGGCTTAGAATTAGCTTTGGCTTGCCAGATTAGAATTGCGTCTGAAAACGCAAAACTGGGCCTGCCAGAGGTTACGTTAGGTTTAATACCTGGCTACGGCGGCACCCAGAGGTTAACCCAATTGGTTGGAAAAGGTAAAGCAATGGAGATGATTTTAACTGCCGATATGATCAATGCAGAAAGTGCTTTGAGTTTGGGTTTAGTAAATCAAGTAGTTCCATTGGCAGATTTGCTGGCAACAAGCGAGGCCATGATGAAAAGGATTTTAAGTAGATCCCCTAAAGCAATTAAAGCGGCAATAACTGCTATTAATGCGTCTTTAGACCCATCTAAGAATGGATTTGAGGTCGAAATAGAAGAGTTTGGAAACTGTTTTGGTACAGATGACTTTAAAGAAGGGGTGGCCGCATTTTTAGAGAAGAGAAAAGCAAATTTCGAACGACATTAAATTAATTTTAAATTATTTATATATCATATAAGCTTATTAAAAGGAAAGCTTTTCATGTTTAAAATAAATAATTATATTCGCTCATAGATATTTGTATTGGTTTAAATTATAAGTTAACAGCGTAATTAATGAATAGAATCTTAATTGTAGATGACGAAATAAATATTGGTTTGTTGCTTTTGAAGTTTCTTACTAAAAGTGGTTTTGATGTAAAAACAGCAACGTCTGGTTCAACCGCTTTTGAAATTTTAGAAGTAGAAAGCTTTGATTTAGTTCTCTGTGATTTTAGATTGGAAGATACAGATGGTCGTGAGGTTTTAAAGAAAATAAAGCAACAATACCCAAGAACTGGAGTAATCATTATTACTGGATACTCTGATATTAAGTTAGCAGTTGAGCTCATTAAATTGGGAGCTTATGATTATATTACCAAACCACTATACCCAGATGAAATTTTAAACACTATCAATAAAGCTATTGAAATCCAGCAAGTTTTAAATGATGAGATGGACACACCAAGATCTATTTCTGAGCTTTCAAAAAATAAGGAGATTAAAAAGCATGGTGAAGAGCAACAAGATTATGTGGTGGGTCAAAGCCCAGCCGCAAAGGAATTAATGAGACAGATTGATTTAGTAGCACCAACTAACTATAGTGTTATTTTAATGGGTGAAAGTGGAACGGGTAAAGAATCTGTAGCCAAAGGTATTCACATGAAAAGTCCAAGAAGAGATCATCCCTTTGTGGCAATGGATTGCGGATCTTTGACAAAAGAATTAGCGGGATCCGAGTTTTTTGGTCACGAAAAAGGTTCTTTTACAGGAGCTTTATATACTAAAATTGGTCATTTCGAGATGGCTAACAAGGGCACCTTATTTCTTGATGAGGTTGGAAATCTTTCCTACGAAATACAGGCTGCATTATTAAGAACAGTGCAAGAGAGGAAAGTAAAAAGAATTGGTTCTACCAAAGAAATTGATTTAGACGTAAGAATTATTGTAGCTACCAACGAGAATTTGATGGATGCGATATCAAAAGGTAGGTTTAGAGAAGATTTATACCATCGTTTTAACGAATTTGGAATATACATGCCGCCTTTGAGAGAGCGTGAGAGAGATATTATGACTTTTGCTGAATACTTTTTAAAGTCAGCAAACCAAGAATTAGATAAAGATTTAAAAGGATTCTCTTCTGAGGTTGAAGATTGTCTTTTAACATATCCATGGCCTGGAAACGTTAGGGAATTAAAAAATGTAATGAGAAGGGCAGTATTATTAAGTGAAGGCGATTTTGTTCAAATTAAAGCTCTGCCTCTTGAAATTTCTATAAACTCGAAGGCATCAGTTTTCGAAAGTGTAATAGAAAGGAACTTATCAATTGTAGGGGCTTCTAATGAGAAAAAGCCTGATTTAAAGAATGCTGCTTTAGGTGCAGAATATGAAACCATTCTTAAGGTTTTAAAGGAAGTTAATTTCAATAAAACAAAAGCTGCCCAAATTTTAAATGTGGATAGAAAAACGCTTTACAATAAAATGAAAGCAATGAATTTGGGATAAATATACAAAAAACGTGGCGTTAAAAAGTATAGCAGTTGGAAAAGAAAAGAAAGGATTTAATGTCCCAATGGGATATTTTTGGGCAATTTTAATTATATGCATTGCTCCAACTCTTCTCGCTATTCTTGAGATTGAAA
>JBKJLB010000278.1:0-2815 GCA_046597075.1 Pelobium sp. | reverse complement strand
TTTGGATTTTTATACTGATGATATCTACAAAAGGATAATATTTTTTCACTTCCTCTAAAATGCTTTGACCTACAGTTTCGATGAGCATTGCTCCCACTTTAAAAAAATGATCGCATATTTCATACAAATGCGAATAATCTACTGTATAGTGTAAATTTTCTGTTTTATCATTGGCTTCAAAAACCACGTAAATATCAACCAAAAAATTATTTTTTAAGATTCTTTCTTCCTCAAAATATCCTACGGATGCATTAAATTTTACGCCTTCTAAGCCTACTTTTCTGGTATTGGGAATCATATATTCAAATATGATGGTTAATCTAATGATTTCAAAATGATAGATGAATTATGTGTGATTTTTTACACCTTTTTACCTGCATTAGGGGTTAAAATATTCATTTTTGGACAGACAAAAATTACAGCCATAAGCCTAATGTCAAAAAAGGTGAAATTAAAAAAGTCCCTGTACATCCAAACAAAAAATGTAAAATGGATTTATTAAATTTGTAACAAACCAATTTTATGAGTCAAGAAACTATCCATAAATCTTCTAAAAAAGATAATTACGAGCAACCAGATTACTATTTATTAGACGACCTGTTAACTGATGAGCATAAGCTGATTAGAAATACAGTTAGGGAATGGGTTAAAAAAGAAGTAAGTCCGGTGATTGAGGATTTTGCTCAAAAAGCTACTTTTCCAAAGCATTTAATTAAAGGTTTAGGAGAAATTGGTGCGTTTGGTCCAACTATTCCAACTGAATATGGTGGTGCTGGTTTAGATTACATCTCCTACGGCATTATTATGCAAGAAATTGAACGTGGCGATTCCGGCATTCGTTCTACTGCATCTGTTCAAGGATCATTGGTGATGTATCCTATTTATGCTTTTGGTTCTGAAGAGCAGCGTAAAAAATATCTTCCAAAATTAGCGACTGGTGAAATGATGGGTTGTTTTGGTTTAACTGAACCCAATCATGGATCAGACCCTGGAGGGATGACCACCAATATTAAAGATGCTGGTGATCATTATGTTTTAAATGGTGCTAAAATGTGGATTTCAAATTCTCCTTTTGCGGATATTGCGGTGGTTTGGGCTAAAGATGAAGAAGGAATTGTTAGAGGGGTAATTGTAGAAAGAGGCATGGAAGGTTTTACCACGCCAGAAACACATAATAAATGGTCGTTAAGAGCTCCCGCTACAGGTGAATTGGTTTTTGACCAAGTAAAAATCCCTAAAGAAAATATTTTACCAAATATAAAAGGTTTAAAAGGTCCGTTAAGCTGCCTAAACCAAGCAAGGTTTGGAATTGCTTGGGGTGCTTTAGGTGCAGCAATGGATTGTTATGATACTGCCTTGCGATATACCAAGCAACGCGAACAATTTGGAAGACCTTTAGCAGGTTTCCAACTACAACAAAAGAAATTAGCCGAAATGATTACGGAAATCACCAAAGGGCAACTATTAGTTTGGCGTTTAGGTACTCTAAAAAATGAAAATAGAGCTACTCCTGCCCAAATTTCTATGGGGAAAAGAAACTCGGTTGAAACAGCCTTGAATATTGCCAGAGATGCCAGACAAATGTTAGGCGGCATGGGAATTACTGGTGAGTACCCAATTATGCGCCACATGATGAATTTGGAATCAGTTGTTACTTACGAAGGAACACATGATATCCATTTATTAATTACCGGTTTAGATATTACAGGTGAAAATGCTTTTACCTAGTTTACTGGTATAGAGTTTGTTTCTAATACAGAAATCAAACTCTAAAAATCATGAACAAGACAGTAGGAATAATTTTAATTGTAATTGGTGCAGTAATGCTAATTTGGGGTGGTTTCACTTATACAAAAAAAGTAAAAGTAATTGATGCAGGTCCAATCCAAGTTTCTGCAGATAAACAAGAAACTGTAAACTGGCCCCCTTATTTAGGCGGCATTTTCTTAGTAGCTGGCGTAGTTGTATTGGTTACTGCAAAGAAAAGTTAAAGCTTTACAAAAAAAAAGTATTTTTGAAGCATCTTATAAATTTAAGATGCTTTTTTATTGAATTGGTCTTCCGACTTCGGTCTCCAGACACCCGAATCCACATAAATGAAAGATTTTAAAAAATATTATACAATCTCTGCTCCTCCAGAAGAAGTTTATTTGGCATTAACGATTCCACTGAGCATCAAACTATGGAGTGGTGCTGAGGCTGAGATGAGCACTGAGCCAGGTTCTGAATTTTCTTTATTTGATGGAGATATTGTAGGTAAAAATCTAGAATTTGAATATGGTAAAAAGATTGTTCAACAGTGGTATTTTGAAGGTCAAGATGAAGAATCAATAGTTCACATGAAGATTCATGAACATAAGAAAGGTACTTCCATAGAATTACAACACACTAATATTCCTGATGAAGTTTATGATGAATTTGTAGATGGCTGGAATACCAGTTATTTTGGGGAGCTCTATGAATTTTTTGATGGAGAATAAGGCAAATATCTTGATGTTGGCTCTTCTTGTAAAGTAGGCTCAATTTCATTAAGTTTTTCTCCGTTTAAAATTCTTTCGTACAGTCTTAAATAGTTATTTGCCATCTCATCAGCAGAAAAATTCTCTTTTGCATAATTATGGCAAGCTAAAGAACTAAACTCTTTAGCGTTTTTAACTGCTAGAATTAAATCGTCTTCATTATTGGATAAAAACCCATATTCTTTGCCCACAATTTCTGGTAAAGAACCATACTGAGTGCCAAAAACAGGACATCCAAAATATAAACTTTCTATTAAAGCCAATCCAAAAGGTTCATGCCAAAGCACAGGAAAAAT
>JBKJLB010000152.1:0-3976 GCA_046597075.1 Pelobium sp. | reverse complement strand
TGTAGCCATAAACTGGCAGTATTATCACTAGTGGTGATGCTTAACATTTGCACTTTACTTAAAGCTATTTTCTCTCCATCTTTAAAAGAACCAAGGATATCTTCACCAGCATATAGTAAACTGTCCTTGTAAGTTAAATTAGCATGATAATCTAAATTCCCTTTTTCAATCTCACTAAAAATACCACACATAATGGGTACTTTAATCATGCTTGCTGTAGGAAAAAGACTGTCTGCATTAAGCTGAGCTGCTTTACCTGTTTTTAAATTTTTCACATAAATACCAACGTCTCCATTAAAGCCATCAACCAGTTCAATTAATTTATTTTGTAATTTTTGATCTATTTTTTGAGTAAAACCTATTAAAGGAATACAAATTGTTAATAGGATAATGAAAATCTTATTCATATGTAACATGATGCTTAATTTTGGTTAAATTTACAAACTTAAAGGGTTTATTTTGACACAGATTTTAAGATGGCTTTTATTGCCATTTGCCTTAATTTATAGCTTAATCATTGCTTGCCGCAATTGGTTATATGATAAAGAAATTTTTAAAAGTCAATCTTTTGCTATTCCAATCATATCAGTAGGTAATTTAGAGGTTGGCGGATCTGGCAAAACACCAATGGTCGAATACTTGATTCGGTTGTTGAAGGACGATTTTAAACTGGCCACTTTAAGTAGGGGTTATGGCCGAAAAACCAAAGGTTTTAGATGGGTTAAAACAGATGACGATGCCACGCAATCTGGTGATGAACCTTTACAAATCAAACAAAACTTTAAAGACATCAGTGTTGTAGTATGCGAGGATAGAGTAGTTGGTATTAATGAGATTCAGAAAGATCATAGATTAATTTTAATGGATGATGCTTTTCAACACCGGGCGGTAAAACCGGGTTTAAACTTGTTATTGTTTGATTATCATCAGTTAAAGAAACCTAAAATAATGTTACCTACAGGGAATTATCGCGAATCTTTTGCAGGCAGAAAAAGAGCGGAAATTGTGGTAGTTACTAAATGTCCTGCTGATTTAAATCAAGCTAAACAAGATGAGATCATTAATTCTTTGAACTTAATTCCAAATCAAAAAGTATTTTTTTCAGTCGTTAATTATTATCAAAAGATGAAAGCGGTTTTTTCTGATAAAGAATATCAATTAGATGTTGGAGATACGCAAATGCAGGTTTTATTACTTACTGGAATTGCTAAAACGAAACCATTTATACATCAAATTAAAAAATACACTTCGCACATCACCCACCATTCTTATCCAGATCACCACACTTTTACCACAAAAAATATGCTTAAACTTGTAGACGATTTTAAAGCATTACCTGGCAATCACAAAATCATCATCACAACACAAAAAGATGCGGTACGTTTAAGGTCGGTTGAGATGAGTGAAAATATTAAAAATTTACCTGTTTATGCTTGGCCAATAACCGTAGATTTTTTAGCAAATGGAAAAACAGAATTTGATAAATTAATAAAAGAATATGCTAGATCAAATTAGAGAATCAGTTGATTTTATAAAGAAAAGAATAGGAGATTTTTCTCCAGAAGTTGGTATTATTTTAGGAACTGGGTTAGGCGGATTAGTGAACGAGATACAAGTTGAACACCAATTGATGTATTCGAACATTCCAAATTTTCCAATTTCCACTTTAGAATTTCATTCTGGTAAACTGATATTTGGAGAGCTTTCAGGTAAGAAAGTAGTGGCAATGCAAGGTCGCTTGCATTTCTATGAAGGTTACGATATGAAACAAATCACTTTCCCTGTTAGGGTTTTGAAGATGTTGGGTATCGAGAAATTATTTGTTTCTAATGCAAGTGGGGCTTTAAATCCCGAATTTAGAAAGGGCGATTTAATGGTGATTGAAGACCATATCAATTTGCAGCCGCACAATCCATTAATTGGAACAAATCATGATGGATTAGGTCCTCGTTTTCCCGACATGAGTGCGCCTTATGATCATGAGATGATTACTAAAGCATTGCAAATCGCCAAAAGTAAAAACATAACCTGTCATAAAGGGGTGTACGTATCGGTAACTGGTCCTAATTTAGAAACCAAAGCCGAGTATAAGTTTTTAAGAATTATTGGAGCTGATGCAGTTGGAATGAGTACCGTACCTGAGGTGATTGTAGCAAATCACATGAGTTTACCTGTATTTGCAATATCGGTTTTAACGGATGAAGGTTTTCCAGAAACTTTAAAACCTGTTTCTGTCGCAGAAATCATCGCAATAGCAAACGAGGCTGAACCTAAAATGACAACTATCTTAAAGGAGTTGATTTTACAACTATAATCTTGAAAAGGCTTTTATTAATTTTCTTTTTTATTGCCTTTGTGCAGCTTTCTTTTGGAC
The DNA here is from genome assembly GCA_046597075.1 of Pelobium sp. Classification (GTDB taxonomy): domain Bacteria; phylum Bacteroidota; class Bacteroidia; order Sphingobacteriales; family Sphingobacteriaceae; genus Pseudopedobacter. The sequence continues at coordinate 1,602 of JBKJLB010000152.1, read as the reverse complement.
AGGTTTTTCCACCGCAACGACCGTTTCCAGGGCAAAGACCTGTGCCAACAAATAATCCAAATCAGACTAATGGAAATGAGCCAAAAAGTAATGCAGATGAAAATATAGATTCTGTTAGGGCTCGTTTAAACGCAAAAAAGGATTCTATTATCTTCACTTCAAAATTTATTAAATACACCAAAGAAGAGTTTTTAAGAGACAGCGTAAAATTATTTCCATTAGATACTACCACCAACAATTTTCATCGTTACAGGGTAATCGATAATCCCGAAGATCCAACAATGAATTTGGGTTTAAACGGTTTGGCTTATCGCGATCTTTTATTTCAACCTACAAAAACAATCGGTTTTGATATAGGCTATCATTTTTACGATCGGTATTTAATGAACCCCGAGGATGTAATTTATTACCAAGCAAAGTCTCCTTACACAGAACTTTTCTATCAAAATCCAATGGGTAGAAATGCCGAGCAGCAGTTTCATGTCATTCATTCTCAAAATGTAAAACCAAATTGGAATGTGGGGGCAAATTTTTATAAGCTAGGTTCTCGAAACTTTTATGGTTCCCCAGATCGGGCGTCAGATAAATTAGTGGTGAATAATTTAAACGCATCACTATGGAGTTGGTACCAATCAAAAAACAAAAGATATTCAATGCTATTGAATAGCACTTTCAATAATCTTAAAACTTATGATAATGGTTCAATCTTAAACGATTCAATTTTTACGGTGAGCACAAAAGTGGCGCCCGAATTTGAGCAAGCCCGATTAAATACTGCAAAACATAACTGGCGTAACAATAGTATTTATATTAAGCAGTTTTATAATATTGGTAAACAAAGAAATATTGATGCTAGTGATAGTACTTCATCAGTTTTGCCCACTCAAAGAGTAAGCTACAAACTGCTTTATAATACTCGAAAATATTTTTTTACCGATGATGGTAAAGGAGATGTTGGTAGTGGTTTACTTAATAATTATTTTATCTATCGGGATTCTTCAAAAACATCAGACTCTACACTGGTAACTCAACTACAAAACGAGTTTAATTATAGTTTTTATCTACGAGGAAAGAGTGTGTCTTTTCTGCGAAACGAGCTAAAGGTGAATGTGGGCATTCAACATGATTTGTATAAATACCAGCAATTTAATTTTAATACAAACTTTCAGAATGTTACTTTAAAAGGAGACGCTGATTATGGTTTTAGTGATAAAGCGAGTTTGAATTTTAAAATACAACAAATTATTCAGGGTAAAAATGCAGGTGATTTTCTGTATGAAGCAAATTCTGAAATTAAGTTAGGAAACAAAATTGGTAGTGTGATTTTAAACGCATATTCTCAAAATCAAAGTCCGGCGTTTATTTATGAAAGACAAATTTCTAATCACTATGCTTGGAATTTAAATTTTGATCGTCAAAAAACACAACATTTGGGTTTTGCTTACGTGATTCCAAAATATTCTTTTCAGGCTAAAGCCGAGTATTTCTTAATTAGTAATTACCATTATTTTATTGCAGGTACAAACGGTGATGCTTATCCTGCCGAGTTTGGTAGTAATATCAATTTATTAAAACTTAGCCTTAAAAAGGACTTTCGTTTCG
>JBKJLB010000331.1:0-9707 GCA_046597075.1 Pelobium sp. | reverse complement strand
ATGCGGCCAGGTACAGTTATTGTAGATGTTTCGGTGGATCAAGGGGGTTGTATAGAAACTTGTAAACCTACTACTCATGAAAACCCAACTTATATTGTTGATGGAATTTTACATTATTGCGTGAGCAATATGCCTGGAGCCGTTCCTTACACTTCAACCATAGCTTTAACAAATGCCACTTTCCCGTATGTTTTAGAACTGGCCGAAAAAGGTTGGAAAAAGGCCTGTTTAGATAATTATGAACTTTTAAAAGGACTTAATATCATTAACGGAGAAGTTGTTTACCGCGAGGTTGCCGAAGCTTTTGATTTACATTATAAAGCAGTTCATCATTTTTTAGATACTCGCGAAATAGACGATTAAACCATTTTGAAAAACAAAGCTTAGCTTACTGATTAATTTCAGTCTTTCTTTTCCTATTCGTAAAGAATCCCGTTAGGACAAATCCTGTCTCATGAAAAAGGGCTACGGGTTTTTCGTCCAATCAAGTTTATTTATCTTAGGCTTTTGCTGCTATTAAAACTGGAAAGCTAGCCCAACAAAGTAATTTCTTTTTGCTGCAGGGTTAAAGTATCTGCTTCCAAAAGCGTTCAAATCATTTCCTAAACTGTAATCTTCATTTAACAAATTTTCAATCCCTACATAAAAATTAAGTTTATCTTTTTTGATAGAGAAGTTTTTTGCCGCTTTCAACATCACCAAATGATAACTATCTGCGTAAACATTTGCCGCATCATTCAAAGAAGTTTTTCCATTGAACTGATAGTTGACGAATAAAGAAAATTGCTTTTTAAAATCTAAACTGAGTTGGTTGTTCAAAGCCAGTTTTGGAACGCCTGTTAGCCTGTTTCCAGAGAAATTATTGCTCCCAATTTTATAATCGCTAAAAATGAAATTATACCAGCTTAAACCCGTTCTAAAATCTAGATTTTTAATGATTCCGCTTTGGTCATAAATTATTTGAGCATTTAAATCAAGCTCTAAACCTTTTTGATCAGTTCCGCCAGCATTTACGTAAAAGTCCTGGTCGTTTGCATTCGTCCGTCTTACAATTGCATTTTTCAATTGGTAATAGAAAACCGAAGCATCTATATAAACTCGTTCAAAAGGAGTTCTAGCTCTTAGTCCCAGTTCATAATTCCAGCCGTATTCGGCTTGTAAATCAGTATTAATTTTTTGGTCAGATGCCCTTACTTCTGCCGATGTTGGTGTAGAATAACCTCTGCTCACAATTCCTCTAAAAACAACGTTAGGATTAATGGAGTAAGATAAAGCCAATTTAGGCATCAACTGATTTTTAAGATCAATTCCTCCAACCGAAGAGCTGCTGGTACTTTCTGATAAAGTTCTGAAGCTATATCTTGCTAAATTTAAACTTGTTGAAATTTCTGCTTTAAAATGAATGCCACTTTGTAAAGCGAAACGAGTAAAGAAAAATTGCAGTTGATTATCAATCCCGTCAGCAGCTAAAATTTGTGTTGGCATTCCCTTATTATTTCTATAATTTCTGATGTCTGCTTTGGTTTTTTGAAATTCCCATCCAGTATTCCATTGATATCTTAATGATTTGGAATTATTGTTTTGAAATTCAAAATAAGTCCTTAGGGCAATAGATTTTTCTTCCCTTTTTTCGTAATTGGAAATAAACGCATTTTTAAAATTGGTTTGAATGGTGGATAATGAAATTACGTGTTTCCAACTCGAACTCAATTGATACTCATTTTTTAATCCGCCAAAAAAGGTTTTGTTATAAATTCCTGCTTTTTGCGCTTCTGCTGATGGTAATGTTGCAGTAGCTGGCCTAGATGCTTGAGGATCATTTTGTAGTTGAGAAAAAGTTAATCCACCAGGAGTTTCATATCCTAAATCGCTGTAAAAGCTTGAGAATTTTAATGAGCCGTTTGTGTTATAATTCCAATTTCCTCCAGTTTGGAAAAAATAACGTTTTAGCTGACTGTGATTTCTATAGCCATCAGAGGATTGTATAGCTTGGTGAATATTGTATTGAAAATTCTTTTTGTTTTGATTGATTTGAAATGTTTCATGAACTAAACCATAAGAACCAGTGCTCAACGCTAGTGAATTTTCATCGGCTTTAGCTTGGGTATTTAATAAAATTACACCGCCAGAATTTGCACCAAACAAACTACCATCCGGACCTTTCAAAACTTCAATATTTGAAATTGCCGACTGGTCAATCAGGTTAAAATAGGTATTTCCGCTGGCATCAGTTAATGGAAAATCATCGTAGTAAACCTTAATATTTCTTACACCAAACGGAGAACGTAATAAGCTTCCACGAATAGAAACACGGTAACTACCTGGTGATCTTTCTTCCATTTTAACCCCACTAGTCGAATTTAAAACAGGAACTAAGGAGGTGATATTATTTTGTCGAATTCTTTTTAGATCAATAACCGAAGCACTAGAAGGCAAGCTGATTAAAGTTTGATTGGATAAATAAGCTTTAACAGTAACTTCTGTTAAGACTTTACTGCTATCAATTTTTGTTTGAGCAAAAAGTTGATTTCCTATTAATGAAAAAACAAATAAAATTAAAGTAAAGCGCATAAAATAATTACGAATGCGCTAATTTATAGATTATAGTTCAGCCTTTAAATCATTTAATCTTTTCTTTAACATTGGTGCAATTGTTTGATCAGGATAGGAGAGTAAAAATATCCCAGTTCCTTTTTCGCGAGCATAGGGATTTTCAATCTCACCTATTTTTTTAAATGATTTAAAATGAAGAATATCCTTATCGTCTGATTGTTCGCCAACTATAATATAATGTTTGATTTTAAAAAAATCAGGAAATAAATCTAGATAATCAAAAGTAAATGAAGCTGCGTTTCTAATGTTTTTGCTATAGAAATTAATAGCGCCAGTTTGTCCGTAATTATCAGCGAGTACCAATGTTTGGGCTTGCTCGTTTTTAGGAATCATTTCAAATGCCTGATCGGTTTTTTGAGCCAGCTCTTTCCACCCCAACATATCTGCAAAATCTTGAGGTAATTGGTGATTTTCTCCATCTTCCCATCTTAACAAACCTAATTTTTCAAATCTTTTTGGATGCGAAGCAATATATTCAGGACTACTTAGTGGAAATACTACAGGTGAAAGCCAATTTAGCAGTCCTACATTCAAAATAATTAAAGTCGGCTTAAGCCACAAAAGATATTTTTTAGATAATATTTTATCAAAATAAATAGCACCAAACGGAAATAGTATTGGGTACAAACCAATTGCATAATAGCCTTTTGCATGAAAATTAATGAATAATGCCATTGTGGTTACAAATGCAATTCCAATGATTCTATAGCTTTTGAATGGTGAATAAACAAACAATACAATTACTCCTGCAACCCAAATAAAAATTGCACCGGCAAAAAACTTAAGCTGTTCGCCTATAAAATCACCTGTGTTTACATTTACTAGTTGTGTTTTTTCTAAGGTCTTCATGTGCCAAATCACCGGGAAATGGTGTTGAATTTGCCAAATGATGTTGGGTAAAAATATGATAATTGCTAAGCCAATTGCACCATAAAAATGTTTATTGAGCAATAGCTTTCTCTGAGGAGTGAAAATTATCCCAACAATTAAACCAGCCACTAAAAAAGCAACGGTATATTTATTCATCATTCCAAAACCGATACTTAAACCTAAGATGTAGAGCGTAATATTTTTCTCTGTTTGGATATATTTAATAACCAAGAATAGCATCAAGGTGAAGAAAAGAATATCCATAGAATTGGGTTGAAAAAGGATATTCATTCTTAATAGGCCCGAAAATAATACCGATGTGGTAGCTAATAAGGCAGCATAAAATGAGCCCTTTAAAATTTTAACAGTTTCCCAAACTAACCAAATGGTTAAAGCTCCTGCCAAAGCAGGAAAAAACCTAATCCAAAATATTCCGTTTCCTAAAAATTTAATAATTAAGGCAATCCATGATGTAAAAGGAGGAAGAGAAGGATAACCCCACGCTAAATGATTAGCTTGGTCTAAATGCAAAAATTCGTCTCTATGAAGCTCATAAACAGGCGAGACAAGTAAATATTCTAATGTAAACTTGAGCAAGATCACAAATGCAATTACATACCAAGGATAAATGTTCTTATTCATATTTAATTTGACTTTTAAATATAGGGAATGTTACTTAAGCATTAATCTCTTATGTCACTGAGTTTACAAACTTTTAGAAATAAAATAATGTTAAATATTAAAAATCTTAATAATGTCAAAACTATTCGAATCTCTAAAAATAAAAGCAATAACATTTAAAAACAGATTGGTTGTTTCCCCAATGTGTCAATACTCTAGCGAGGATGGATACAGTAGCGACTGGCACTTGGTTAACTTAGGTAGTAGGGCTGTGGGTGGTGCAGGCTTAATTTTTACAGAGGCCGCAGCTATTTCACCGGAAGGCAGAATCACTCCTCAAGATTTGGGGATTTGGAAGGATGATCATATTAAAGGTTTAAAAAGAATAACTTCTTTCATTCAGCAGCAAAATGCAATTCCAGGAATTCAACTGGGGCATGCAGGCAGAAAAGCCAGCCATACCGAGCCTTGGAATGGGGGTAGTTTGATTGAAGTAGGGGATGTGATGGGATGGCACAGAGTTGCACCAAGTCAATTATCCTATAAAGAAGGAACAACTTTGCCAGTTGCTTTAGATAGTAGAGGTATTCGCAAAGTAGTTACTGATTTTAAAAAAGCTGCCAAAAGATCTTTAACAGCTGGGTTTAAAGTTATTGAGATACATGCGGCTCATGGTTATTTGATTCACCAATTTTTATCGCCTTTATCAAACCAAAGAAAAGATAATTATGGAGGGAGTTTTGAAAATAGAATTCGTTTGCTTATTGAAGCAACAAAGGCTATAAAAGAAGTTTGGCCGAAAGATTATCCGCTTTTTGTTCGTATTTCGGCGAGTGATTGGGCAGACGGCGGTTGGGACTTAGAGCAATCTATAGCGCTTTCAAAAATTCTTAAAACAATGAATGTAGATTTAATTGATTGTTCCTCTGGTGGCTTAGTCGATTATCAAAAAATTGAGGTGAAACCTTTGTATCAACTGCATTTTGCAGAAGCTATCAAAAAAGGTTCAGGTATTTTAACTGGAGCGGTTGGTTTAATTACCACTTCAGAGGAGTCAGAAGCTATTCTAGAAAATCAACAAGCCGATTTAATTTTTATGGCTCGCGAATTTATTAGAGACCCTTATTTTAGTTTAAGGGCAGCTCATGAACTTAAACATGAAGTAAAATGGCCTGTTCAATACGAGCGTGGTAAGTTCCGCTAGTTTAGTCTATAAACGGAGTCATTTTTAAACAAACTGGGCTACCTATTTCAAGCTTTTTATTGGTGTAAGTTAAAAGTCCTGTATGTTTATTTCTTTTAAAAACAAAAATGTCATTCGAGCCTTGATGTGCAATTAGAATAAAATTATCGGTTGGGTCTATAAAAAAATCTCTAGGCATTTGACCTAATGTGCTGGTTGTGCCAACTTTAGTTAATTTCCCTGTCTTTTTATTGATTTTAAAGCATACAATTTCATTAACACTACCTCTATTTGTTGCGTAAAGAAACTTACCATCATTGGAGATGTGAATTGCGGCGGCTCCATTTACTCCATTAAAATCAGCGTCGTTTAAGCTGATATCTTGCTTGTAAAGAAGTTCGCCATTTAAGTAATTAAATAATGTTACGGTGGCAGTTAACTCAGATAAAACGTACATTTTATCTCCTTTTTGATTAAAAACGAAGTGACGTGGGCCAAAACCTGGCGTAATGGTAGTTGAGGATTTTTCGTTTGCAATTAATGGTTGTTTCTCACTTGGAAGATAATCATAAGCATAGATTTTATCAGTTCCTAAGTCAGCGTTAAACAAAGTAGTTCCCGATTGATTAAAGTTTACAGCATGTGCGTGTGGTTCCTTTTGTCTATTTTCATTTATGCTATTGCCTTTATGCTGAATTAGTTGCGCCAACTCACCTATATCGCCATTTTTATTAATAGGTAATACACTAATGCTTCCGCCAGTATAATTAGCAGTAAAAATAAATTTTTGATCTGAGGAAAGCGTGATATGACAAGGTGCGGCGCCTTTTGTTTCTTGTGAATTGATGAAAGATAACTTTCCATTCTTTGAATCGAAGTTGAAAGCACTTACTGCACCTTTTTTATCTGCGTTACTTTCGTTTACACAATACACATTTTTAGCATCATTGCTGATGACGAAATAAGAGGGATTTGGAATTCCTTCGGTAGCAGATTCAAAAGTTAAATCACCAGTTTTACTATCAAATTTATAGACAAAAAGTCCTTGATCCTGAGTTTTGGTATATGTTCCAACAATCAAATGGTAATATCTATTTGCTTTTTGAGCAAAAGAAACTTTTACTGAAATAAAGAAAACAATAAATAGTATGGATAGGACAGTTTTTTTTATCATGATATAATTGGTTTTGGCTGCAATATATATCAAAATTTTAAAAAGTTTCTACCTAAAAATGTTACTTACTAAGCTATGAATTCGTAATTGGGAACTTGCTAAGATCAACCTGTGTGTTTAAGTATGCAGATTGATATGTAGTACTTTTCCCATTAATAAATAAACAGGTTTTATCTTTTATAAAATTAATAACTGTAGAGTTTAATGCAGCAGGTACTGCTGGGCAACCAAAGCTTCTACCTAATCTACCAGTTTGTTTAATAAAACTCTCACTTACATATTCAGCACCGTGAACAACAATGGCTCTTTCTCTTGCTTCATCATTAATGCCTTTATCCAAGCCGTCTAATTTTAATGATAAGCCATGCTTTCCGAAATAAGTTTCGCTTGTTACATAAAATCCTAAACTACTTTGATGAGACTCTGCTGTATTAGAGAATGATGTTGCTAAATCTGCTCCGCTACCTTGCCCATGAGCAACATAAGTGTTTAATAAAATCTGTTTGTTTTTTAAATCGATAATCCACATTCTTTTTGTGGTGCTCGATCTTGAAAAATCAACAATTGTTAAGATGTCTTTTGAAGAACTCAATAAATTTTGTTCTTTAAGATTCAAATATCCTACCAACGCTTTTTCAAAAACGTTTTTAGAAAGATTTGATGAATCTAATTGTAAATTAGAATACAGTTGTTGGATATAATTTGAAAGGTCATTGCTTTTTTCAACTTTTTTATCAGCAATATCAGCAATATCTGCAACAGCTACTCCTGTTCTATCTGTCTTCCAACTAACGTTTAAAAAATTTAAAAATATTGCACATGATAAAATCCCAGTTACGGAGTAAACTTTTAATCTTTTTCTGTTTTGAAACATAATAATTTATTAACGTGGTTTAACTCTTTAATTATTGATACCTAGTTTTAAGTATAGTAACCTATACTTATTTCTTTATGACATTCATTATACTATTGACTTAAACGTTTTAAAGCTATAAAAAGTTATTCCTAGATATTCTATCAAAATCTTTTCTACTAGTTTTTAAAGATATTTGGGAATTATATAGCATTTTAATCGCTTCTTGATCTAGCAAAGGAATATGTTGGTTAAATTTCCAACCATCATAAGCCGTACTATTTATAAATATAATCTTTCCTAGAAGATTCTCAGTATAATAAGCTCGTGATGAATGCGACATCAAGCCTAGTGAATGACAAAACTCATGCCTTAAAACTTCATATTTTTTAGTGTCCTTTAAAGAGGGATGAATATAAATGTCGGCTTTTAAAATCTCATGATTTTTATTGAGTTGAGGTTTCATATACCCAAACGGAATTTGTTGGTTTTTGAATGCTGGGTCATCGTTAAAGTGACTTAAGCCATCTTCGAAATGGATTAATAGATTCCCACCATCATTTACTAATTGAATAGAAACAGAGCCCAAATCGTTCTGTAAGTCACCAATCATATTTATTACTTGATTTTTATCTTCAAGTGTATAAATTCCTGTGCACTGTACTTTAATTGGGGCTTCCCATCTGCATAACCAACTTTGATTGTAGAAAGCAGTTTCTGCGAAATAGGCTGTTTTTTCATTGTTTAAGATTACAGAATTATAACTCGTCTTAGCGGGTAAGAAGAAGCTGATAAACTGAAATAACAAGAAAACTATTTGATTATTAAGCATTTCGCTACATTATAATAGTAGTTATACGTGGAATAGCTTCTAATATTGCCTAATCTAAAGAAGAATTTATTTAATCGTATTTCGGAATGTTTAAGCAAAACTCAGTTCCTACCCCTAATTGGCTGCTAACTAAAATTCTACCGTCACTCTTTTCTATCAAATCTTTACAAAAAATCAACCCTAAACCAGATCCAACTTCATCTTTAGTGCCTTTGGTACTTTTTACTTTGGGTGTAAATAGGTTTGTTAGTTGTTGGTTACTCATTCCGGCTCCAGTATCCATAACTAAAAGGTTAAAATAGTTTTTCTCTTCACTAAAAGAGATTGATATTTTATCTCCAGAATCTGAAAATTTGATTGCATTAGATACTAAGTTTCTCAAAACGATGCTCATTAATAGCTCATCAAGTTTAATGATTACGCTACTTGCAACTTTATTAATGATTTCAACATTTTTTTCCTTCGCATTTTGCTGAAGATGGTTTAACTCTTTATCAATAAATATTTTAAGGTTAGTTTCTATAATCTTTAGGCTGAAGCCTTTCATTTGGCTTTTTGCCCAAAATAATAGACTATCTAATAATTCGGAGGTATCTTTTACATTTGCAGAGATCGATGGTATAATATGATCCATTTCCTCTTTATTCAATAGGTTTTCCTCTAGTAAATTGATTACAGAAGACAGTTGATGAATAGGTTTTCTTAAATCGTGAGAGATGATTGTAAACAGCCGATCTTTAATTTCATTATTTTCTGCCAGTTTAGAAGCTTGTTCTTTAATCTCGCTTCTATTGCTATCAATCTCATCATTTTTAATCATTAATAATTCATTTGCCTCTTTTTGTTTTTTATGATTAAGAAAAAGTATGATGGTAATTACCAAAGTGAAAAGGGTGATGATAATGAAAATAGCAATAATTAGATTTTTATAATTGAGTTTACTTTGAAGAGATTCATCCTCTTTTGCTCTTTTTGCATTTTGGGTAATTTCTTTTTTCTCGAAATCTTTGGTGAGTAATAATGCAGTTATTTTTTTTACCGTCTCGCCGGTATTTAAGTCTTTTTGCAGTTGTATAGTTTTTTCTTGAGTCTCAAAGGCTAGTTTGTAATTTTTAATTTGAGCATAAGCATTTTTGAGCTCTACTAATAGGTTAATCTCTAAGGGGATACTACCTATTTTTTTAGCAATTTTCAATCCTTCATTGGCAGAAGAAATGGCTTTATAAGGTTGATTTGTTTTGTTAAAAAGTTGTGCCTCATAAATCATCCCAAATGCAGTATTGTAAGGAATTTGCCTTTTTTTTGATATTTGTAATGATTGAGCCAGATAAATTTTAGCACTATCAATTTTATTGATGGCTAAAAAAGCCCGAGCAAAATCAGCATAAATTAAACTAATGATATCATCATCAGGGAAAACGTTGCTAAACTGTAATGACTTCTTCAATAAAATAAGTGCTTTTTCAGTTTCTTTTTGATTTAAATATACTGTAGCTAAACTTTCGTGAGCATAACAAAGCGCCGCAGAGTCTTTGATAGCTTCGGAGGCATTAATGCTTCT
>JBKJLB010000160.1:0-2659 GCA_046597075.1 Pelobium sp. | reverse complement strand
GGTTGTTGAAATTGGCTTGGGTTTAACTTCAGGTGCTTTTGCCGCTTGCTTATTTTCAAACTTTTGATCACGGTGCAGCTTCCAAAATTTTTCTAACCTATTTTTTGTGTAAAGTGGGAAATCACCATTCATCATCCATGCATAATAGCTTGGTTCTTCATCAAAAACCTGAAAAACTGTTTTCCCTTTATGCTTACCAAAATTAAATGTAGGTTGATTATTATCATCATAAACCATTCTACCTGCAAAATCAACTGGCTTATTTAGGTTTGTAAAGTCATGCAAAGCATCTACATCATTTTTTACTGGTTGTGAGATATTGCCTTTTCTATCTTCATAGTTTTTCCCTTCATATTTTTCTATCTGCGAAAGCAAAACTTCATAAGTAGCTTTTATATCTGCTTCTGCAGAATGTGCGTTGATGATATCTTTGCCGCAATAAAACTTATAAGCTGCTTTAAGGGTACGTTGTTCCATTTGATGGAAGATATTTTGTACATCAACAAATTTGCGATTATCGATATCGAAGTTGATTCCAACACGAAGAAATTCCTCCATTAACATTGGGATATCGAATTTATTAGAATTGTATCCGGCTAAATCGGCATCGCCTAAAAAATCGATGATTTCTTGAGCAACCTCTTTAAACTTTGGTGCATCTTTAATATCCTCATCATAAATACCATGAATTAAAGACGTTTCTAAAGGAATTGGAATAATTGGGTTTATTTTTAGTGTTTTTACTTCTTCACTTCCGTTTGGCATGGCCTTAAGAATTGATATTTCTACTATTCTATCAGATGCTACGTTAATTCCTGTGGCTTCTAAATCGAAAAATGCCAGTGGTCGTTTTAAATTTAATTTCATTTATATATTCTATATGAGTCTCGATAGCTACCGAGATGGCATTTGAGGTTTATGCTTTAGCTAAATATAATTATTCCAAGGATGATACCTACAATCATGATGACATAGAGCATAATTTCGTTTCCTGCGAATTGCTTGTACTTACTCCAAAATGAATAGTCGGTTTTATTTTTAGACACCTTTCAATTAATTTTATTGTTGATGAAGGTCGTTATTTTTTAGGAAGGATGAAAGTATTATTAGGATAAAACTATTTGATCACTTCATATTTAGGGACTTTTTGGTTTGATAATAAAGCCTGCATCACATTTTTAACATATGATATTTTATCCTTTTTCTTATTATCCATATCGTCATCTATTGGGCCAGCGTACTGTAGTATCCAATCTTTACCCTCTCTTTTTAAGACAAAAGCTTCTGGTGTATATCTAACTCCATAAGCGTGAGTCACTTTTTGATCCGTATCCTGAAGGTATGGAAAATCGTATTTTTCCTTTTTTGCATTCTTAATCATCTCCTCGGCAGTCTCTTCAAGCGCATAAGAAGGATTACTTGGATTGATGGTGATAAGTTGAAAACCTTTATTAATGTATTCTTTTTGAAATGCCTTTATTCTTTCACGGTAAAGTATGCAATGGTAGCAGCCATTGGTCATGAAAACCACAATTACTCCTTTTTTATTTTGATAATCATCTAAACTTATCTGAGACTTTTGACCTTCAACCACGTTATGAAGGCTGAAACTAGGTACTTTTTGACCTAATTTCAAAGTATCAGATGTGTTTGCCTTGACTGAGTATCTAGCGATAATTAGAATTATCCACAAGCAGCTATTTTTTAAAAATTTATTAATTGGCATTTTTTAGTTGAGTTGTTTATTATGATCATTAGTTACTTAACGCTGCCGCCCCTTGAAAAATATTTATAAGTATAAGGGTTTCTTAATTTTTCTATCATTACCCCTTTCCTTGTGCTGGCGTGAACATAATAACCGTTTTGTAAGTATACTCCAACATGGCTAAATTTTTTGCCATCAAAATCGAAGAAGACTAAATCGCCTTCTTTTAATTGGTCTTCATATTTCCTCTTAATAATTTCTACTTGTTGGGAGGTTGATCGTGGGATTTGTTGCTGATAAACATCCTGATAAAGCAAATAAACCAAGCCTGAGCAATCTATCCCTCGCTTATCTAAGCCGCCGTATTGGTATTTTGTGCCCTCCCAATCGTCAATAAATTCATATAGCCTCCCATTTCTTATAGCGTTTTCCGAGACCTCCATTTCATCTGCATACTTAGAAGCTATCTTATTTGATGGTTTTTCTGTTTTAGCTTTCGCCGATTTAGAGAGATTTTTTTTTGATTTGCAGGCAGTAAAAGAAACAGCTATTATGATGACCCAAATGAAATATATCTTTCTTTTTAGCATATTAAATTGTTTGAAGCTAATTTCTTGAATTAACGTCAATCAAAAACTGTTATTTTTCCACAGTTTGGTAAAATGGAGGTATACGCTAAAAAGTTAATCAGGATTTTTTAAGTACTTTTTGAATTTCGTCTAGCTTCATCAATGCCTCAACAGGTGTTAAGGTATTCACATCTAAATTATTTAAAACGTCTCTAATTTTTATTAAAACTGGATCATCTAATGAGAACATTTGTAATTGAACGGGTTGCTTTTGCATTTTCATGAGGCTGGCTTTTACATGCTCGCCACCAGTTCTTTCGTTTTCTAAACGGACCAGGATTTCATTTGCTCGTATTAAAACTGCGGGAATGCCTACCGCAGTTTT
>JBKJLB010000094.1:0-5793 GCA_046597075.1 Pelobium sp. | reverse complement strand
CTCAAAAAATTGATATTAATAGAGATATAATATCACTTCAAAGTCCAGAGGCTAAGATTTTAAAAAAGGCTTTTGAGGATGTAAAACCAGACTTTGCCTTTAATCTTCACGATCAAGGTTCTTTATACTGCACCCCTACTCAAAATCCAGTTGGTATTTCATTATTAGCTCCAGCTGCCGATGCTAAATTAAGTGTTACCTGGAATCGCGAACAAGCCATGAAAATTATTGGTGGAATAAATCATTTGCTTCAAAATTTAATCCCTAATCAAATTGCCAGATTTAAAGATGATTATGAACCTAGAGCATTTGGAGATTATTTTCAAAAATATTGCCCAACTATTTTGGTAGAATCTGGCTTTCTAAATAACGATTCTGAAAAGCAAGAAATCAGGAAATTAAATTTTTATGCATTGCTTGAAGCATTCAACATTATTTCCGATCGATCATACCAGGATTTGGATTTGATGAATTATTTAATGATTCCTTTTCAAAGTCAAAGCCTATTACACCTTAAAATCTCTAATTGTACAGTTTCTATTAACGAACAATCTTATCAGGTTGATTTAGGTTTAAATTATACTGAAAACCTAGAAGTAGAAAAGCGAATTTTAAGAAAACGGTTTGAATTAGTTGAATTTGGAGATTTAAGTACCATTAAAGCATATGAAAATATTGATGCTACAAATTTATCCGTAGAAACTAATCTATCATTAAATAACTTAGCAGATATAATTCTTATGAATAACGATAAAAAAATTATTCATCAATGGAAATCAGGAATAAGAGTTTGATTTCAATAAAATCTTTATAACCTTTAGAAAAATTTAATTTCATGGCTTTAAACTACGTTTGGATTGCTTTTTTCTTGATTTCATTTATTGTAGCATTAATCAAACTAATCTTTTTTCAGGATTATGCGATTTTTCAAACTATGGTAAACAGCACCTTCGACATGTCGAAAACTGCAGCCGAGCTATCATTGGGCTTAGTTGGAATCATGACTTTTTGGTTAGGAATTATGAAAATTGGCGAAAAAGGCGGTATGATTTCCATCTTTGCAAAGATTGTTGGACCTTTCTTTCATAAAATATTCCCAGAGATTCCAAGAAATCATCCGGCCTTAGGTTCGGTTTTAATGAATTTCTCTGCAAATATGCTGGGTCTCGATAATGCGGCAACCCCACTTGGCTTAAAAGCCATGAAAGAGTTGCAAGAATTAAATCCTAATAAAGATACCGCTTCAAATGCTCAAATCATGTTTTTAGTATTAAATGCATCAAGTTTAGTATTAATTCCAACAAGTATTATGGCATTTAGGAAAGCTTCTGGTGCGATAAATCCATCAGATATTTTTGTTCCTTGTATGATAGCAACATTTTTCTCCACTTTAGTGGGATTAGTTGTCACCTCTATTTATCAAAAAATAAATCTTTTCCAAAAAACTGTGCTACTTTATTTAGGAGCTATTGCTGCTTTCATTTTTGGTTTGCTTTATTATTTTACTACCATTTCTCAAGAACAGATAGAATTAGTGTCTAATGTTTTCGGAAACACCTTGTTATTTACCTTAATTATCTCTTTTATTACCTTGGCTTTGTTTAAAAAGGTAAATGTATTCGAGACTTTTATTGATGGCGCTAAAGAGGGCTTTGATGTCGCGATTAAAATTATCCCTTATTTAGTCGGTTTATTAGTAGCCATTGGCGTATTTAGAGGTTCTGGAGTTTTAGATTTCTTAACTCAAGGAATTGGAAGTTTGTTTGCCCTATTGGGAATGGATACTTCTTTTGTGCCGGCTTTACCTGTCGCATTTATGAAACCTTTAAGCGGTGGAGGCGCCAGAGGATTGATGGTTGAATTAATGCAGAATACAGGTGCAGACAGTTTTGCATCAAGAGTGGCTTGTGTAATTCAGGGCTCAACAGAAACAACTTTTTATGTTTTAGCAGTTTACTTTGGTGCAGTTTCTATAAAGAAGACACGACATGCATTGCCAGCAGCATTATTGGCCGAGCTTGCTGGAGTTATTGCTGCTATAGTAATCTCTTATATATTTTTCAAATAACATCAATAAAGGTTTGGCATTAATTTTATGCTTAACTTGTGTAAATCAAACAGATTTCAATTCCAAATCTTAACATCTTATTTTAAATTTAATAAAATGAAAAAAATCTTTTTTCTATTCTTTACCATTTGGGCTACAAATGCAAATGCTCAAAAAAACCTCACTCCAGAAATGCTTTGGAAATTAGGTAGAGTTAGCGGAGAAGCCGTTACTCCAAATCAAAAAAGTGTTATTTATGGTGTTTCTTATTATAATCAGGAAAGTAATAAAACCGAAAGAAATTTATATAATATTCCCTTAACTGGAGGAGCAGCAAAGCAAATTACAAAAGCTATTGGTGGAGAATCCGTAATAGGTATCGACGCGAAAACGAGATTTATAACTTACCTCTATAAAGGCCAGTTATGGACAATGGATGGAAATGGTTTAAATCCTAAGCAGTTAACCACTTATTCTGACGGTTTAGAAAATGTAAGAATTTCTCCAGATGGCAAATATATCCTTTTCACTAAAGAAGTTTCAATTATTAAAAATATCGCTAACGAAAAATACAAAGACTTACCAAAATCCAATGCTTACATATTTACTGATTTAAGTTACAGGCACTGGGACACTTGGGAAGACGGAAAGTTTTCACATGTTTTTGTTGCAGATTATGCCAATGGAAAAATTAGCAATATGATTGATATTATGAAAGACGAGCCTTATGACGCTCCTCAAAAACCTTTTGGTGGCTTAGAGGATGTGATTTGGTCTCCTGATAGCAAAGCAATTTTATATGTTTCAAAAAAGAAGTATGGTAAAGATTATGCTCAAAGTACTAATACAGACTTATATCATTATGATTTAAAGAATAAACTTACCTTAAATCTAACAGATGGCATGGTAGGTTATGACACCCAACCAGCTTACAACATGGACGGTTCTCGTTTAGCATGGACAAGTATGGCAGAAGATGGTTACGAATCGGATAAAAATAATATAATGATTTATGATTATAAGGTAAATCAGTGTTATAATTTAACTCAGAATTGGGACGAAACCGTCAATAGTTTTGTTTGGAGTAATGATTATAGCAAAATCTATTTTTTAGCCTACGATAATGGTACTGAGCAACTTTATGAAATTTCTTTGGAAAAGGATTTGGCTAAAAGCACCATCAAAGAAATCACAAAAGGCCGTTGGGATATCAATGGAATAGTTGGACAAGCTGGAAATACAATGGTTGTTTCAAGGACCGATATGAATCATGCTGCAGAGCTTTTTAAAGTTAATTTAAGTAATGGTGATGTTTCTCCTTTAACTGCTGTAAATAAAACAGCTTTTGATGGTATAGCCATGAGCGAAATTGAGGCAAAAACCATTAAAACTACTGATGGAAAAGACATGCTCACTTGGGTAATTTACCCTCCTGGATTTGATCCATCAAAAAAATATCCAACTCTTTTATATTGTCAAGGAGGTCCACAATCTGCACTTTCTCAGTTTTATTCGCTACGTTGGAATTTTCAATTAATGGCAGCACAAGGTTATATTATTGTAGCTCCAAACCGTAGAGGAATGCCCGGACACGGTATAGAATGGAATAAACAAATTAGTGGTGATTGGGGCGGACAAGCTATGAAAGATTATTTATCAGCAATAGATGAAGTTTCAAAAGAATCTTATGTAGATAAAAACAGATTAGGCTGTATTGGTGCTAGTTATGGTGGATATTCGGCTTTTATGTTAGCCGGTATTCATGAGAATAGATTTAAGACTTTTATTGCCCATGATGGTTTATTTGATTTAAGAAGCTGGTATGGAACAACAGAAGAGTTGTTTTTTGCGAATAAAGATATTGGTGGAAACTATTGGAGTTCCGAAGCTCCCAAATCATATAAAGACTTTAACCCTGCTGAGTTTGTAAAAAATTGGAATACGCCAATAATGATTATTCAGGGTGGAATTGATTACCGTGTTCCAATTGAACAAGGATTAGGAGCTTTCCAAGCGGCACAGCTAAAAGGAATTAAAAGTAAACTCTTGTATTTGCCTGAAGAAAATCATTGGGTTTTAAGCGGACAGAATGCCTTGGTTTGGCAAAGAGAATTTTTTGATTGGTTGAAAGAAACGCTCTAAATATTCTATTTTAATTACTCATTGTTTACTTTTTAAACAATGAGTAATTATTTTAAAGTAAAGTTTTAATAAAAGTATGTCCAATTTTCAGAAGTTCTTTTTGAGAAACTTCTTCTTGCCCCTCTTGATGTTTTAATAACATAGACTCACTAATCTTAATAAATCCATTAGTTAACTTCACAATAATCACGTTGTCAGAATAATGGAAATGCTCGATATAAGACCCTAAATCAGGCTGTAAAGCCTTAACTCTTCTTATCAGATAAATAAGATTGTTTTTCTGTACATCAGAATTAATATCTACTATCGCCATTTTGCAAAAATAATCCTCATTAATAGGGAAAACTAATTATTATATTCTTAAGTATTAATATTAAAACATTGAAAGTTAACATTAATTTAACATTAAGATTAGGTTTACCTGAAAAAAAATTAACTTTTTACCATTTTTTAACATAAAATATTAGTTGTTACTTAATTTTTAGCTTAATTTTGTGATGTGAAGTTTTTAAAACAAAGTTTTGTACTACTACTTTCTTTGATGGTGTTCCTCACTTCATCAGGCCTAACTGTTAATTTACATTATTGCGCTGGAGAATTAGAGCAAGTAAGTTTACAAAAAGACCATAAAAATTGTATGATGGAAATGAACACAGTAATAAAAAACTGTGAAAGTAAGACATCAAACTTCAAATCTAATTTAGACTGCTGTCAAAATCATCAAATCATCGCGAAAGGTGATACAAAAATCACAAAAGTTAAAGAAGATAACCTTCTTATTAAATCCTACGCAGTTGTAAAAACCTACTTCATATCTCTTTTTTCCTTTGATAGTGAAGAGGATGATCATTCACAAGACTCAAGCAACAACCATTCCCTATTTCCTATATTAAAAGAGGGATTATACATTCTTCTTCAAAACTTTCGTAATTAGGATTTCCTTACTTCATTCGTAAAGTTTAATTAAAGGCTTTTTAGGAGCCTTCATCATCACTAATTTTTTTATTTCATGATTGAGAAACTGATATCCGTATCGCTTCGCAATAGGTTTATGGTTCTGCTGGTGGCAGTTGTTATTTTTGGCTTTGGTGTTTTTGCCATCAAAGTCAATAAGATTGATGCCATCCCTGATCTTTCTGAAAACCAAGTCATTGTATTTACAGAATGGCAAGGTCGTAGTCCACAAATCATTGAGGATCAAATAACTTATCCATTAGTCACCGGACTACAAGGCATTCCAAAGGTTAAATATGTTAGGGCAAATTCTATGTTTGGGATGAGCTTTATTTACATCATTTTTAAAGATGGAGTTGATTCTTATTGGGCAAGAGCTAGAGTTTTAGAAAAGCTAAGTACAGTTAAAAATACACTTCCAAATGAGGTTTCACCTACTCTTGGACCTGATGGAACTGGTGTTGGACATGTATTGTGGTATACCTTAGAAACCAATGGAATGGATTTAGGCGAGCAACGGGCTATACAAGATTGGTACGTAAAATTCGCTCTACAAAATGTAGATGGTGTAAGTGAAATTGCATCTTTCGGAGGCTTTCAAAAGCAATATCAAATTACGATTGATCCAAATAAATTAAGCTATTTCAAAC
>JBKJLB010000338.1:0-9945 GCA_046597075.1 Pelobium sp. | reverse complement strand
ATCATTTTAAACGCGTTCATGATATCATTTTAAAGAGAGGTTACGTACTAGGTTTAGAGCGTAAGGATAATTATGTTAACGAGCTGATTAAATTCTTAAAACGTGGTGGCGGCGAGGCAAAGAGAACAGAAAGCATGGTAGATCGTTTATTATTAGCAGCCATGATAGAGGCCAGAAGTTGCGAGCGATTTAAAGTATTATCAGAATATGTTGACGATAAAGAATTAGCCGACTTTTACCATGAATTAATGGTATCTGAAGCTAATCATTATACTTTATTTATTGGCTTAGCTCGCAAATACGGAGTTGGAATTGATGTTGAAAAACGCTGGCAAGAATGGTTAACCTACGAAGGTGAAGTGATAAAGAATTACGGGAAAGGCGAAACAATACATGGTTAAGTGATATGGGAAATAAACAAAATGCACATGATTATATTTGGGGAATATTTTACTTTAACCCAGATGATGAAAATTTAATTGCACCAAAGGCTAATGCTCTCTTCGGTTGGACATTGAATTTTGCCAAGCCTTTGGCGTATATTTTTATATTAATCTTATTATTGATTATTATTCTGATTACTCGGTTATTTAAATAGAGCCATCATTAACTTGGGGCGTTTCTTTTGCTTTCATTTTAATAAAACTGCTTAAATAATTGTCAATTACATCAATATCTATGGCATCATGAATAAGGCCGATAAATAAATCAGGTCTAATAATCATGGTTTTTCTTTCGCCTTTTCTAATCTTAAAATATTCGAAAACACTTTCATTTCTTTCTGTATTTGGCAAATAGTAAAATTGAATAGGATAGTTTAATTGAATCCATCGAGCTATCGCAAATAGATTAGTAGGAATTAAATCGCCAAAAAATATCAAAGAAAAATGTTGATAAGCACTCCACTGATGTAAACTAGTATCTAGCTTTTGCTTTTCATCATAAATCTTTAAATCGGGTAATAATTCACCGGCTTCAATTTTTCTTTCTTGACTTAGGTGCAAATTCACCTTACTTTCAATCAAGTTTGGAAAAGCTTTTTTATCATTTTTAGAAAGGAGGTTTAGTAAACTTAATCGCTTTATTTTTCCTTCTAGTTGATTTTTAATAAGCTCAGTTTCCTCAAACCGCGAGTCAAGAATGGCTTGATTTAGGCCTCCCTTCACAACTCCAATAATGCGCCAACCGGTTAAAAAAATATTTTTAAGATTGATATTCAGCTGATCAGAAATAACGATAGCCTCTTTGTTGAAATAAAATGATGTTTTGTGGTGATGGATTTGTTCATCATGCCGAAGCTCAAACTCAGTTTTAGCTTTATTCTTATTGATGCTGGTTTTCCAGATTACACTACAAAGATTCTTAGCTAAAAGCTTTAAAGTTTGTTTAAAAATATCAGCATATCCAACTTCGTTATCTTTTAATTCATAGCCTATTTCTTTCAAAAATTTCAGATCGTAATTGTCAATTGAAAAATCATCAACAAACAAATTATCTGTTTTTTCATCTGCATCAATCACTAAAACTTTAATTCCATTTGCACTCAAAAGAGCAGCAAAAGTCAAAGAAACTAGATTTCCACCTTCAATTAATACGTCTGAATTTTTAGGAATCCTCATCTACTCCTTAGCAAAAGAAATATAGTTGGCTTTTTATGTAAGTCTATTTTTTCTTTTTTCCAATCTCCTATAGATTTTGTTTGTATAAATTCATCTTCGGCAGTGAGATTACTGGCGACACAAAGCTTTGTATCGTTTTTGCAAGAGGCTAGAATATCCGCAAATAGTGGGTTGTTTCTAAATGGAGTTTCAATAAAAAGTTGGGTTTGTTTAAAACGCTCAGAAAAACCTTCTAAATCTTTAATTCGTTTTATCCTTGCCATTTTATCAATGGGAATATAGCCATGAAATGCAAAACTTTGCCCATTAAATCCAGATCCCATCAAAGCCAAAAGAATAGAACTTGGGCCAACCAAAGGAACTACCTTAATATTTCTTTTATGTGCTTCAGCAACTATTTCAGCGCCTGGATCGGCAACACCTGGGCAACCCGCCTCACTCATTAAACCAACATCATTGCCGGCTTCTAAGCCTTCAAAATATTCGCTAATACTTCCATCACGTTGATGCTTTCCATAATCATGAATAATCAATTCGCTTTGGGGTGTTTTTAAGCCTGCCTCTTTTAAACAGCGTCTAGCAGTTTTTTCATTTTCAACAATATATTCCTTTAAATGATTGATGGTATTCGACAAATAAGGAGTCAGAGATTTCTCTTCTGCCCCTTCTGCCATAACCACAGGAATTAAATACAAAGTACCTTTAACCATATTACAAATTAAGCCATTTGGCTTTAAATAACCCTAATTACTAAATATTAAAATTTTTTGACACCTTTCTAAGCTCGCAATCGTCATTAATAAAACCCTTTGTTTAGTTGAAATTAGTGCGTATATCCATATTATAGTTCGACTATTTTGTTAAAACGACAGAATATTTGGTCAAAAAGTGATATAATAGAATAATCAATGATATTAAACTGAATATTGAGGCGTTAATAAATTATCAATCAATTTAAAAAAGGAAAGCATGGGCAGTAAAACGAAAAACACGGTGAAGGCTTTAGGAATATTTCTTTTATTCATTGGCCTTAGTTTTAACAGAGTGCAAGCGCACCCTAGGGGAAACATAAGTTTACAGGTATTTTATGATGAATTATCCAATTACGGCGACTGGATTACTAATTCACAATACGGTTACGTTTGGCGACCAGATGTAAGCCGTAATTTTAGACCCTACTATACAAACGGACATTGGGTAATGACAGAGTATGGAAATACATGGGTATCTGATTACGAGTGGGGTTGGGCGGCTTTCCATTATGGAAGATGGTTTTATGACGATTATGATGGATGGGTTTGGATGCCTGATACCGAATGGGGACCAGCCTGGGTAAGTTGGAGAACTGGCGGTGGTTATTATGGATGGGCTCCGTTAGGGCCTAGAATTAACATTAACATCAATATTGGAAGGCATTATGTGCCAAATAATTATTGGGTATTTATCCCTCAAAGATGTATTTACTATCCTTCTTACTCCAGATATTGGGAGCCAAGAAGAAATGTTTATATCATCAACAATACGACTATAATCAATAACATATATACCAACCGAAATACTAGATATTATACTGGTCCTGGTATAAATGATGTAAGAAGGGCCACAAGAAATGATGTTCCAGTTTATAGAATTGCAGATGATAGCAGACCAGGTTCTTCAAGAATTTCAAGAGATGCAATAAATATATACAGACCTGATGTTATAAAAGACGATAGAAGGGATGCTGCCCCAAGGAGTACTGCAAGCACTAATGGCAGACCAAGTAGGGAGAGTGATAACGGAACGGTAAATAATAGAGGCGATGGGGGAAATAATGCCAACCAAAGACCAGTAAGGTCTGACAATGGTAATGCAGATGATAGACTAGTTCAAAGACCAGAGGCCTCTAATAGAACAGGGGATAATTATAATGGTTCGCAAGGCAGAACTGATAAACACGATGTTCCAAATAGACCCGAAAGAGTAGAGCGTACACAACAAACTCCAGGAAGTTCTCAAAGGCCAGTAGATCCTAGTTCATCAGATGATTATAAGAACACGAGAACTAGACCTGAGCAAAGCAGAGAAAGTAATCGTCCTGAAAGAGTAGAGCGTAGCCAAACCGCACCAAGACAAGAAACGAAAACAGACAATAGACCACAAAGAAACGAACCCGTTTCATCACCTCGCCAAGAAAACCCGAGGACTGAAAACAAAAGAGAGTCTAGTCCTGAAAGAAAAGAAAATCCGGTAGAAAGACCAAGTTCTAGACCTTCAAATAGAGGCAATTAATAAGTTAATATTTTTCTTTACAGAAAAGCTCATGTTTTGCAACATGGGCTTTTCGTTTTTTATAAATCAGAGTAAGCTGTAGCTTTTAAAAAGATGGTTTCGTTTTTTGAAACCGTGTTTTTATACTCTGTTAAATTAGATATGTTTTTCCAAACGCTATCAGCCACAAAAGCTGCCCAATGAGCTTCCCTATCAGCCATGTTTTCGAAACTAGTAATGTACATCAAGTTAGGCATTTTAGAGCCAGCAATTACACTACCATAAAATATGGGATTAAAGTTTAAACGAGTGAAAATTTCTGTTTCGCCACCTTCGTTAAACATTTTCACTTTTTGTTGATGTAATAATTCGGTAGCGCTTTCGTAACTTCTTAATTCATAGATTTTATCTTGAACGCTACTTTTTAAATTTGGCTTTTTTAGGATAGGAGCGGTTGAAAAACTGTTTAAGAGTATGCTTTCTTTTCTGATATATGGCGCATCATCATAAGAAGCTTTTATATATTTATCGCCTGCTGCTTGGTAATTTTTATCTAGCCCAAGCTGCTGATTAACCTTATTAAAATGATTAAAAGAAGAGTAAGGAATGACCAAAAATAAGCGTTTATCTTTGTTAAAATCTACTGGCTTAAAAACTCCTACTCTTTCTATCTTTTGCTGATGCAGTGCCGGTATCAGCGCTTCTTTTAAATAATTTTCGGTTTGTAAAACTTGCTCATCATTGGAAAAGTGATAAACAATAATTTGAACTAATTCTGGTTGTTTTGCTTTTAATGCGCTAGTGATAAAGCTTAAAAGAATTAAAAATATAAAGCTTAATTTAAATTTTCTAAAGTGAGTTTTTGACATGATTTCTGATTGATTTAATATATAAAAATAGCACATTTGTGTGTTTTTTAAATATGTTTAAAGTCTATTTTTTGGTTTTATTAAAGATATAGTTATTCGTGTAACTTAAACTTTGTGACACAAAAAAAATACATTTTAGGAAATGTTTTAAGTGATTAGAAACCAGAATAGTTTTACCTTGTTAAAGAAATGAATTTTAAATCCAAGATTAAGAAAATGAAAAAACTAATTACTCTCGCTTTTTTAGCATTTGCAATTAATTCGCAGGCTCAAGTTAAACTCACCAAATTATGGGAAACCAAGGATTTGCCAACGCCAGAATCGGTTTTGCCAGTAGGCAAAATTCTATATGTTTCTTTGATCGATGGTGACGCAAGTAAAGTTGATGGTAATGGTGGAGTAGCGGTTTTAAATGCAGACGGAAGCGTTATTAATAAAGAATGGATTACTGGGTTAAATGCCCCAAAAGGTATGGGCATTTTTAAGGGCAAATTATATGTTGCTGATATTAACGAAGTTGTTGTGATTGACATAAAAACTAGTAAAGTAGATTCTAAAATTCCAGTCGAGGGTACAACTTTTCTAAATGATATTACGGTAGATAAACAAGGAAATGTATTTGTTTCTGACTCGCGTTTGGGTACAGTTTATAAGATTAAGAACAATAAAGCCGATTTATATTTAGATAAGTTACAAGGCGTAAACGGCTTAAGAGCCATAGGTAATGATTTGTATATTTTAAGTGGTCCAACACTAGTGAAAGCAGATCAAAATGGTAAAACATCAGTAATTGCTAAAGGATTAGCATCTGGCGGCGATGGAATAGAGCCTTTATCATCTACAAGTTTTTTAGTATCATGTTGGATAGGTTTAGTTTATGAAGTTAAAATGGATGGAACATTTACCCAACTAATGGATACCAGAGAACAAAAAATAAATACAGCAGACATTGGTTTCGATACCAAGAAACGTGTGATGTATGTGCCTACATTTTTAAAAAATTCGGTTATTGCTTATCAGGTTAATTGATAAGATTAAAATTAACTTTGATTATTAATTTTAAATAAGGCTAAATGGTTAATGAATGTCCATTATAGAAAGCGAGATACAAGCTGATTATATAAAAAGAATTAATCGTGTGTTTAATTTCATTGAAGAGCATTTAAATGAAGATTTATCGTTAGATAAAATTGCAGAGATTGCTAGTTATTCTCCTTTTCATTTTCACAGAATTTTCAAAGTCATTACTGGCGAAACTTTAAATAATTACATTAATCGTCGCCGAATTGAAAAATGTGCTAGTGCTTTAATTCATCAAAGAAATGGAAGTGTAACCGAGCTTTCGCTCAAAAACGGATTTACCAGTAATTCTTCTTTTACTAGAGCATTCAAAAATTTTTATGGCATCAGTCCAACCAAATTCCGTCAGCAAAATAACCTAAAATTTAGCAAGATTAGTCAAATCGAAAGCAAGAATGGACAATCTTATCCAAGTATTGACGAATACATTTGTATCATTAATAATCTTAAAAATTGGATGAAAATGAATGCAAAAATTGAAGTGAAAGAAATCACAAAAATGGAATTGGCTTATGTTTCGAGTATTGGTCCTAAAAACTTGGAATCAGCTTATGAGAAATTGGTTAAATGGGCTACACCGCTTGGTTTATTGAAAGGTAATGATGCAACAATGGTGACATTATATCACGATAGTTTTAAAGTAACCGAACCAGAAAAAGTTAGAATGAGCGCTTGCCTCATTTTAGATGAGCCTGTAAAAACTAATGGAGAGGTTGGCTTAACAACAATTGAAAATGCCAAGTGTATTGTAGGACATTTTGAGATTGGTTTACACGAATTTGAAAAATCATGGACGGGTTTATTTATTTGGATGAATGAAAACGGTTATCAAAAGGCGGATAGAAATCCCTTTGAGATTTACCATAATAACTTCAAGGAACATCCAGAAAGGAAATGTATTGTTGATTTTTGTATTCCGATAGCGTAAGTTTCGTTATTCCGAATTTTAAATTTGCTTGTGAGATGTCTCCTCTCGTCGATATGACGTTAATTTAAGCTTCACCTCGAGGAATCGAGAGGTCTCACAAGTATGTAGCCATTTTGCAAGTTGCGTTAAGGATTGAAGCGGCATCCTTTTTTTGTCAGCCTGAGCGGAGTCGAAGGATAAGCAAAAAAAGATATAGCGGAAAGCCTGCCCGAACGCCCAAAAAATTACCTTATACTGTCATCTTGGCATTCTAAAGTTCTTTGGAACAAGCATTGATGTGTTGCATTTGTAAACTATAAAATAACAACACAAAATAATCATGAAGGAAAAAGGAACGATTTCAATTCACACGGAGAATATTTTCCCGATCATCAAAAAGTTTTTATACTCTGATAACGAGATATTTTTAAGAGAGTTGGTTTCTAACGCTGCGGATGCGACCCAAAAAATCAAGCGATTAGCATCTTTAGGGCAGTACAATGGCGAACTTGGCGAATTACAAGTAGATGTTGCCTTTAACGAAAAGAAGAAAACCATCACTATTTCTGACAATGGTTTGGGGATGACAGCCGAAGAGATTAAGAAGTACATTAACCAGATTGCTTTCTCTGGAGCGACAGAATTTGTAGAGAAATTTAAGGATGCTAAAGATGCCAATGAGATCATCGGTAAATTTGGTTTAGGTTTCTACTCTGCTTTTATGGTGTCAGAAAAAGTAGAGATTCAAACGCTTTCTTACCAAGATGGCGCTGAGCCTGCTGCATGGATTTGCGATGGAAGTACCGAATTTGAGATTAAAAATGGAAAGCGTAAAACACGCGGTACAGATGTGATTTTACACATCAATAGCGAGTCGGAAGAGTTTTTAGACAAAAATAAATTACAACAGATTTTAGATAAATACTTTAAGTTTTTAACTGTTCCTTTGGTTTTTGGTACGACTACCGATAGCGTTGAGGATGGTGAAGATGCAGAAGGAAAGAAACAATATAAATCTGTTGAGGTACCAAATGCAATTAATGGTGCTAAACCAATTTGGACGCAAGCTCCAGCCGAATTAACTGATGAAGATTATTTGAAATTTTACAAAGAACTTTATCCTTTCCAAGAAGATCCATTATTTTGGATTCACCTAAACGTGGATTATCCTTTCAATTTAACCGGAGTTTTATACTTCCCTAAATTGAAAAACGATGTGGAAATCCAACGTAATAAAATCAAATTATTTAGTCGCCAAGTGTTTATTACCGACGAGGTGAAAGACATTGTTCCTGAGTTTTTGATGTTATTACACGGGGTGATTGATTCTCCAGATATTCCGTTAAATGTTTCTAGAAGTTTCTTACAAGCAGATAGTAATGTTAAGAAAATTAACAGTTACATCACTAAAAAGGTAGCTGAAAAACTAAGCGAATTATTCAAAAAAGATAGAGCTGCTTACGAAACCAAATGGAGTGATATTGGTCTTTTTGTTAAATACGGAATGATTTCGGAAGAGAAATTCTATGATAAGGCCAAAGATTTCGCTCTGTTCACCAATACCGATAAAAAGAATTTCACTTTTGACGAGTACCATAACAAAGTAAAAGACATCCAGACGGATAAGGACGGAAACTTAGTGTATTTATATACTGTTGACCCGGCTAAACAGGATGGATTTATTCAATCTGCAACTCGTAAAGGTTATGATGTTTTATTAATGGATACCCCAATTGATACGCATTTTGTAAGCCAGATGGAGCAGAAATTGGAGAAAACCCAATTGAAGCGTGTAGATTCCAGCACTGCTGATAAACTAATTGACAAAGGTGAGAAGTTGGAGCATGTGTTGAGCGAAGACCAAACCAAACAGGTTAAAGAAATTTTTGAAAAGGCGATTAACAAACCCGCATATCAGGTAGAAGTGGAAGCTTTAAGTCCGGATGAATTACCAGTTACGGTAACCATGGACGAGTTTATGCGTCGTATGAAGGATATGGCTGCTATGGGCGGAGGAATGAGTTTCTACGGAAATATGCCAGATAGCTACAAAGTTGCCATCAACGGAAACCATAAAATAGTAAATAAAATTTTGGCTTCTGCCGATGAAAAAGAACAATCTGAGTTGGCGAAGCAAGCTTTTGATTTAGCTTTATTGTCTCAAGGCATGTTGACCGGAGCGGAGTTAACTGCGTTTGTGAATAGAAGTGTTTCTTTAATTTAAGTTAAAAGTGTAAAGTTTAGAGTTAAAAGTTCTAAACTGGGTATTTGAAATCCCTTTCGGAATTTGGTTTCTGGGAGGGATTTTTTGATTTTGTATATCTATTTATTTTAATGAAATATTTTTTGAATTTATACATTAAGAGTTTTCATTTGGTAACTGTATTTTAGGTAAAAAATCAATATAACATGGCAAATATAAACTTAGATTATTCAAGCTTTAAGCAAGAGATTAATTTTTTTAAAGAATTTGTTTCTGTAAATGCGTTAAGGATATCTGAAGAGCAAAAGAGAATAAATAAGCTTATCATGATTGAAAAACAAATTAATTTTGACGTTGAACATCATATTGATGAGATATATCGGGATGAAATCGACACACATTTCGGGTCTTTTCCTAAGATTTATTATAACTCTATGCTCGTCAGCTTATATTCTTATATTGAATATCATTTTACAATGATTGTAAAACTAACTCAAAAGCAAATGAATAAAAAGATAAAGTTAAAAGATATAAACGCTTTAAATCAAATTGAAAAGTGTAAGAAATATTTATTGTTAGTATTTGACATAAGTTTAGAAGATTTAAATAAAGAGTGGGAAATTATTAAAGACATTTCCAAATTAAGAAATCTAATTGTTCATAATAATGGTAATTTGATTATAGAAGATGATTTACCGATTGAAAAACAAAAGGAATATTCTTTAATCAAAAAGTATCAAAGGATGATTAAGCTTAATAAAATGAATTATATTATTATTAAAAATGAAGATTTAATCTTTAAATTTATAAAGGAGGTAGATGCATTCTTTGAAAAATTAATTAAGAAAATTGAATCAACAAATTTTATAGAGTTGGATGAAGATTATGGATGGGGAATACTTCCTTTTTAATTTAATTTTTCTTTTTAAACTCCTTAAACCCAATATGCTTTCTATCAGTTTCAGGTATTTGGATGAACTCTTAGAAAAGAAACAAATACCGAAAAACATGGAGATT
>JBKJLB010000259.1:0-7342 GCA_046597075.1 Pelobium sp. | reverse complement strand
TAAGATCCATTAAAATTTTAGATGTTTTTAAATTCTTATAAGAACTAAGATAACATTTTAAAATATTAGCAAGAAATAATTTGAGATGAGGGAAAGGATAGGAGACAACTTTAAATTATTTCATGAACATGCATATAAATAAGATCGCATTTAATAAAAATTTCGACGGTGATTAAAGTGCTTTTATATATTGATGAAAAAGTTGAAGTGCTTGTCTCTTGCTATCATTAAATTGAAAATCAATTTTATGCATCAGATAATCAACTAAATCAAAATCATTTCGCATTTCCATGTTCTCAAAAATCTTAAGTCGGTTGTCTAAACCTGCCTTTAAGGCATTATTAAATTTGGCAATAAAAGCCTCATCTAATTTTTTATTGCTCACCCAGGCAGCAAATACAAATTCTAATCCAGTAAAATTTTTCCAAACTTGTGCTAAATCATATACATAAGAATGCTTGTTTACCTGTCCAAAAGTACGGTCACCAATTTGCACAAATGCTGTTCTTGGTTGTGTTGATCTCCCATATTCTTTTGCTTTTGGCACTAATTCTGGATTCAATTTCCAATAATTTTTCATTAGAACCAATGCTAAATTATTGGATGATCTCGATTGAGGATCAAGCTGAAGGTATTCAATCTTTTCTATTGGGCAATTGCTAAATATAAAGACAGAGTTCACTGCTCCATTTGCACCAATACAATAATCAGAAATAATATGGGCTTCAGGTAATTCTAATATGGCTGCCACAGGAATTAAACCTATATCTACTTTGTCTTCAATTAACTTTTGAGCACAAAGTGAAGGAAAGTCTAAACTTAATTCAATTTCTTTTCTGATAGCATCATTTTGAAGACCATAGATAAACGGAATGGTGTTGGTATAGCTTACAGCAGATATTCGAATCATAAATTTTTTAAATGAGCTAGACTATTAAATGTTTCTATTTCAAAATTTATACCATCATAATCCAAAATATATAAAGAAGTATTTTGATGAGGATATTCGTCCATTTTATCCAAAGATTTTTTTAATAATTGACACATTAATAACCTCATTGCTCTACCATGCATACAAATTAAAACTAGATTTTCATTTTCTTGCTTTAAAATATGCTCCATAGCAGCCGCCTGTCGAATAAAAACTTCATTAGGGCTTTCACCACCACCCTCTACTTTTTCATCGTACCTTCCAATAGACCAATTGTTAATTAACTTTTTAAAACCAATTCTTAATTCAGGAGTACTTTTTAAACCTTCGTATTTGCCCCAAGCTAACTCATCTAAACCTGAAAGTTGCTCCCAAGAAATCCCTTTTTCAATAAATTTTGCCACTGTTTGATGCGTTCTTTTTAAACAAGAAGTATAAACCTTGTCAAAGGGAATATTTTGGTACAATTCAAAAAATGCATCACCTTGTGAAATACCCTTTTCGTTTAAATCAGCATCAATTCCTCGCCCTTGTACAATTCCATTTTTATTCAAGTCTGTTTCTCCGTGGCGGATGATATAAAATCTTTTTTTGGAATGGCTCATGAATTAATTTAAAACAGGTAAAGCATAATATTTAGGTTTTACTTCATCAGGAAACTCAAAATTTTCATAATCTGTAACTACGTTGTATAAAGTGTCTCTTTCAATCGGTTTTCGACCTACATTTTTAATCAATTTGACCAATTCCATTGTGCTCATTCCTGGGTGCTGCTCCTCTGCTCCTGCCATTGAATAAATTTTGGTGGTATCATCCAAAGTCCCATCAATGTCATCCACACCAAAGTTTAAAGATAGTTGCGCTGTGCTCCGGCTAATCATTGCCCAATAAGCTTTTATATGATCGAAATTATCTAAATAAATTCTTGAAATGGCATAATTTCTTAAATCCTCAACTACAGTAGATTCGGGAATATGAGACATTTGATTATCTTGATTTCTAAATTTCAAAGGAATAAAAGTTTGGAATCCACCTGTTTTATCTTGTAGCAAACGGAGCCTTTCTAGATGATCCACTCGATGCCAAAACTGTTCAATATGTCCATACAGCATCGTTGCATTAGAGCGCATTCCTAATTTATGCCACTCCTCATGTATTTGCAACCATTGGTCTGCATTACATTTATCTTTAGCTATTTGCTCTCTAATTTCTGGGTGAAAAATCTCGGCCCCACCACCAGGCATAGATTCTAAACCTGATTCCTTCATCAACTTCATTCCAGTTGCGTAATCAACCTTTGCTTTCTTAAATATGTAATGGTACTCAACTGGTGTTAATGCTTTTACATGTAAATTAGGACGGTGCTTTTTAATTTCAGAAAATAACTTCTGGTAAAAAGCCATATCATATTGTGGCAATACCCCTCCTACAATGTGAGCCTCCGTAACCGGCTGATCATCGTAAGATTTAACAATATTCAACATGTCTTCCATAGTGTATTCCCAACCTTCAGATTTCTGTTTAATCAAAACCGAATAAGAACAAAACTTACAATCGTAAACACAAAGATTGGTGGGTTCTATATGGAAGTTTTTATTAAAAAAAGTATTATTTCCATGTCGTTTTTCGCGGATATAATTTGCTAAAACGCCTACATAAGATAATTCTGCTTTTTCAAAAAGATATACCCCTTCATCAAAAGTAATTCGCTCAGAATTTTTAACCTTATTGGCAATAATCCGATGTTGTTCCGGAAGATTTTGATCTTTTAGAATGGTCTCTAGCTGATGTTCTGAATTCATAAATTTGAATTTTGCGCAAATTAAGAAAAATGCGCTTTTAATACGTGATTTGAATGTAAAACAAGAATGCTTTTATTAAGTTTGAATAGTTTGTCATCATAAGATATAAATATGAAAATCGAAACGCTTGCCATACATTCTGGAAATCAAATAGATCCAAATACAAAAGCTGCTATTCAGCCTATTACCTTATCCAGTACATTTCAAAGAGGCGAAAATGGCGACTATCCTGGTGGTTATATTTATTCCAGATCCAGCAACCCGAACCGTAAATCATTAGAGAAGGTAGTGGCAGCTTTAGAAAACGGTGTTGAAGCTTGTGCATTTTCTAGTGGAAATGCAGCTGGAATGTCGGTATTTCAAGCTTTAGAGCCTGGAAGTCATATCATTTGCCCTGATGACATGTACCATGGTTTAAGGAATCAATTAAAACTAATGTTCAAAGGAATTTTAACTTTTGATTTTGTTGATTTTACCGATTTAGAGCAGCTTTTTAAAGCAATAAAAAGAGAAACTAAATTAATTTGGGCAGAGACTCCATCAAATCCCTTATTAAAATTATCTGATATCACACAAATTGCACATATCGCAAAAGAACATCAATTGATATTGGTAGTTGACAATACTTTTGCTTCTCCATGTTGTCAGCAACCTTTAACTTTAGGAGCTGATCTAGTGATGCACTCCACAACAAAATATTTAAATGGTCATTCTGATGTCACTGGAGGGGTTTTAGTTACAAAAGAAATTACTCCTTTTTGGGAGCAAGTTAAAATTGTTCAAGGTTATGGAGGTGCTGTCCCCGCTCCTTTCGATTGTTATTTAGTCACACGTGGAATTAAGACTTTGCCTTATCGTATGCGTGGACATGTTGCAAATGCACAAGCTTTGGCAGAATATCTAGAAAATCATGAAGGTGTAGAAGCTGTTTTTTATCCAGGATTGGCCTCACATCCACAGCATGAATTAGCTAAAAAACAAATGCTAGCTTTTGGTGGCATGCTGTCTTTTTTGGTTAAAGGCGGAGAAGATAAAGCCAGACAAGTTATAAATGGATTAAAAATATTTACCCAAGCAACTAGCTTAGGAGGCGTAGAAAGTTTGATAGAACACCGTTATTCTGTAGAAGGCCCTGATACCAAAACACCTAAAAACCTATTACGTGTTTCTGTTGGATTAGAGCATATTGACGATTTAATTGGGGACTTGGAAGGGGTTTTATAATTTTTTTATTTATACGTGTTAAATAATTATATTTGTACGTCTTAAATATTTCTGATGGAAACTAAACTCACGTTAAAACTTAATAAATCTATTATTGAAGAAGCTAAAAAGTATGCTAAAGATAAAAACACTAGTTTGTCTAAGATGATTGAAACCTATCTTAAAACGGTAACCAAATCACCAAAACAAGAAATTGAAATTAGTACTTTAGTTAAAAGCTTGACAGGTATCATACATTTAGACGAAGATGATTATAAGGAATCTCATATCAAACATTTGGAGAAAAAGTATAGTTAAAAATGAATAAGATTTTCATTGATACTAATATTATCTTAGACTTATTGGCCAATAGAAAAGACTTTTTTCTTGAAGCTCAACAACTATTTACACTAGCAGATCATAAAGAGGTTGAACTTTACACTTCATCCTTAAGTATTGTGAATACCCATTATATATTGTCACAAAAATTAAAACAAAATGAAGTAAATAAAACTATAAGGCAATTTAAGCTTCTGGTTTCTGTTTTAAATATTGAAGATAAAATCATTGATTTGGCTTTAAATTCAGATTTTAAAGATTTTGAGGATGCTGTTCAATATCAATGTGCTATCCAAAATAAAATGGATATCATCATTACTAGAAATTTAAAAGATTTTAAGCTTTCTAAAATCCCTGTTTTATCAGCAAAAGATTATTTAGCAACCTTATAGACATTAAAATTAAAAAAAACAAAATTTAATTTGGAAGATTGGATAATTCTATCTTATCTTCGCAACATCATTTGGTTGAGATACCAAAATCAATTCCTCCTTAAACGCAGGTCTTGATTTATAAAGAAGTGGCGAGAGATTAGGCTCACAGACCCACTGGCAACCCTTAGCAATAAAGAGAAGGTGCCAATTCCTACCCGCAAGGGAGCTATAAATTTTAAAGACATGAAAAAAAACAAAAAAACATTATCAAGAGTTACAGCCTTTTCAAAAGGCCAATCATTTTTAACATCACAATTTGGTTTTACCTGTTGTATGTGTTATTTCATGAGCTAATCTGCAAATAAATTCAATTTCTACTTAAAAAGTAGACCAATTAATTTACAAAATCCCAAAAAGTATTTACATCAAAATAAAAACATACAATATGTCAACACAAAATTTAAAATTCGAAACATTACAACTACACGCTGGTCAGGAAGCTGATCCTACAACAGGATCTAGAGCAGTTCCCATTTATCAAACTACTTCTTACGTTTTTAACGACTCGGACCATGGAGCAAATTTATTTGCTTTAAAAGAATTTGGCAACATCTACACAAGGATTATGAATCCTACTACTGATGTTTTCGAAAAGCGTATCGCCGCTTTAGAAGGTGGAGTTGCGGCTCTAGCAGTAGCATCTGGCCAGGCAGCACAATTTCTAGCACTTACAAATATTTTAAGTGCAGGGGATAATTTTGTAACCAGCAGATATTTATACGGCGGAACTTTTAACCAATTTAAAGTTCAGTTTAAGCGATTAGGAATTGAAGCTAGGTTTGTTGAAACTGAAGAACCTGAAAGTTTTGATGCTTTAATTGATGGGCATACCAAAGCTATTTATTTAGAAACCATAGGGAACCCCGCTTTTAATATCCCAGATTTTGTAAAAATATCGGCTGTAGCCAAAAAACACGATCTACCAGTAATTGTAGATAATACCTTTGGTGCTGGCGGCTATCTATTTAGACCATTGGAACACGGTGCAAATATTGTGGTAGAATCAGCTACAAAATGGATTGGCGGACATGGAACTAGCATTGGTGGTGTGATAGTAGATGGCGGAAATTACAATTGGGGTAACGGAAAATTCCCACAATTCTCTGAACCATCAGAAGGATATCACGGTTTAGTTTTCTCTGATGTTTTTGGAGTAAACGGTCCATTCGGGAATATTCAATTTATCATTAGGGCAAGAGTAGAGGGCTTAAGAGATTTTGGAGCAGCTATTTCTCCGTTTAACTCTTTTTTATTAATTCAAGGATTAGAAACGCTTTCTTTAAGGGTAGAGCGTCATGTTCAAAACGCAATTGAATTTGCTAAATGGTTAGAAAATCATCCTCAAGTTAAGGCAGTAAATTATCCTGGCTTGGCTTCTTCTCCTTATCATGAATTAGCTAAAAAATATTTAAAAAGAGGTTTTGGTGGCATGTTATCATTCGAAATAAAAGGAGACAAAGACCAAACCAAAACTTTTGTTAATAATTTAAAACTTACCAGCCATGTGGCAAATGTGGGTGATTCGAAAACCTTAATTATCCAACCATCTGCAACAACACACCAGCAACTAAGCGACGCTGATCAAATTAAATCTGGAGTTACACCTACACTTTTACGAGTTTCGGTTGGGATTGAACACATTGATGATATTAAAGCAGATTTTGAACAAGCTTTCGCTACCATTAAGTAAAATTAGAATGAGCATTAAAAAATTTCATTATAAAAAGCAGTTTAAGCTAGAAAACGGTAAGAAATTACGTGATCTAGAAATTGCCTATCATACTTTTGGTAAGCTCAATAAAGAAAAATCAAATGTGGTTTGGGTTTGCCATGCTTTAACAGCAAATTCTGACGTTACGGATTGGTGGGCTGGCTTATTTGGGAAAAACGATTATTTCAATGCTGATGAGCACTTTATCATTTGCGCAAATATTTTAGGCTCTCATTATGGCACAACGAATCCGCTTTCTATTAATCACGTAACTGGGCAGCCTTATTATTTAGCTTTTCCAGAATTTACAATTAGAGATTTAGTTGCAGCACATGAACTATTAGCTAACGAACTAGGTATCAAAGAAATTGAAATTTTAATTGGTGGTTCATTAGGCGGACAACAGGCTTTAGAATGGTCGATTTCTTCTCCAGAAAAAATTAAAAACTTAATTCTTTTGGCTACAAATGCACAACATTCTCCTTGGGGAATCGCCTTTAATGAATCACAACGTTTAGCCATTACTGCTGATAGAACTTTTTATGCCAACCAAAAAGATGGTGGTGCTAAAGGCTTAAAAGCAGCTAGAAGCATGGCACTCCTGTCTTATCGTTCTTATGACAGCTACGATAAAACACAGCATGAAATCGATTTAGAGAAAAAAAATGATTTTAATGCCTCGTCTTACCAAAGATATCAAGGAGAGAAACTGGTGAAAAGATTTAATGCTTATAGTTACTACTATTTAACAAAAACAATGGACAGCCATAACGTTGGTCGTGGTAGAAACTCTGTTAAAGATGCTTTAGCTTTAGTACAGGCAAATACATTGGTTATAGGAATTAAAAACGATTTTCTTTTCCCAATTGAAGAACAGAAATTTTTATCAAGAAATATCAAAAACGCTTCATTTGTAGAAATC
>JBKJLB010000002.1:0-2859 GCA_046597075.1 Pelobium sp. | reverse complement strand
TTTGAAAGTTGGCCATATAATGCGTTGCTTTTTGGAAACTCAATTGCTTGGTTTGCACCAGATATTGATCTTCGGGATTTTGAAAAAACTCGCCATAAGCCAAAGAAACTTGACTCGCTTTACCAGTTTTATAAGCCAAAGAAAGTCGAGGCGCAAAGTTATTTTCGTTTAGATAAGAAGAATGCTCGGCTCTTAAGCCAACTCTAGCAACCAAGGCATTGGAAAGGAAAATATCACTTTCTGCATAAACTGAAAAAAGTTGGTCGTTATAAGATCTTGATAAATTATTATAAGATTCTTTACGGTGATTGTTTAGCCAGTCGCCCCCAAATTTGATGGTTGATAATTGTCCGATATATCTAGTTAAAGTTGTTTTTCCTTGTAATAACCTATCTTGGCGACCATAATTATTTATAGCTATCAAACCCGCGTCTTTATTATTGCTTGCAGAAAATCCAGAGTTGATTTTCCAGTCATTCCCGATATAATCCTGATAAGTTAAATTTGTATAAAGGTTATTGTTAGCGTTGTTAAATAAACTTTTTTGCTGCGTATTTAAATCACCTGTATTTAAGCTCACATCAAATTTTGAATATTCTGTATAGGTTTTTAGCATTCCTGTTTTTGAAATTTTCCATTTGTAAATAATGGTTCCCCCGGCAGATGCAGGTTCTTTATTCCAATCTGTCTCTTGTTTTAAAAGTGCAAAAGCTGGTTTTAAATTAATATAGCTTCCGCCGATGCTTAAGGCAGAGTTTTTAAATCTGATGGTTTGATCTAAACCTAAACCCACAGTCATCACAGAGATATCTGTTGTTGTTTTTTCAGGTAAGTCTTTACTTTCTAATATCAATGCTGATGATAAAGCCTGACCATAAACAGCGGAATAGCCACCTGCAGAGAAGGTTGTTCCTTTAAATAAAAACGGACTAAATCTACCTCTCGATGCAATATCTGGCAATTGCGTATTGAAAGGATTTTTTACCAATAAGCCATCAAAATAGGTGTTAGTTTCTGCTGCTGAACCTCCTCTTACGAATAATCCATTTTCCCCAGCTGCTGGCTGTGTGCCAGGCAAGGTTTGCAAAGCAGCATAAACATCGGCTTGTGCGCCTGCCGTAGTGGCTACATCTAAAGAATTTAAAACCACTCCTTTTTTAGAATCACTGGCTTCAAAAGTTCCTGCTGTTATAGTTACTGCGTTTAAGGCATTTAGTTTTTCTTTTAATATTAAATTGAGTTGTAGAGGTGTTCCACTTAAAATGATTTTTGTACTATCAGATCCAAAGCCAATTGCCGAAAATAGCAACCACTTTTCTCCGCTTTCGCTTGATTTAAAAGAAAACCTTCCGCTACTGTCAGTACTTGTACCATCGTACGAATCTTTGATAGAAAGACTTACCCCTGAAATTGGACTGGATTTGGTATCTTTTACAATTCCATTGATCATAGTTTGTGCTTGGATTGCGCCGATGAAGGAAATAAGAACCAATAGTAAACCAAGCTTTTTCATATCGTTGTTTTGTTTAACGATATAAAAGTGTGGCATTAATGACGTTTTAAGAAGGTAATATAGATGAGTGGAGAGAAATGAAAGGTGAGTGGAAGAAATTTTGGGATAAAAAAACCCCCATCTTTTTGAGATGGGGGTTTGAATTTACTTTTTTGATTTAATTATCTATTTACTATCAGCGTTAGTCCAGGTGCAGCAGCAACAGTTCTTGCTGGTGTAAAACCAGGAATTGTGTATGTTGCATTAAATCCTCTAGAGAAATAAGTGTAAACCTTACCTTCCACAGCAGTTAAATTTATTGAAGTACCTACATTGGTATTTGTACCACTTGATTTTAGTTGAAATTGATATAAGGTTCCTCCTACGGCTGCGGCATCAATAGCAATAAAATCTTTAGCTGTTCCTTTTGCAACATTAGAAAAAATTGCAGTTGATGTTGTTGGAATTGTGGAACCACTTGGAATAGTGCCCGAAAAGAAATCCATTGCTGTTCCATCAGGCATTGCATTCACAAACCTAATAAACGCTTTTCCTGTAGTTGGTACCGGTATTTTATCTTCAACCAATAGTCCAGTTGTTGTAGTTCCAGGGGCACCTAATACAAAAATACTGTAATTCTTATCAGCTTCAAATGTGGAAGCACTTGTTGATAAAACTGTACCAAATGCGATGTTTGGTGCCGTTGTAGGAATAGTTGCTGGGGTATTAACCACCGTTTTCACTGTTAAAGTTCCAGGAGTGGCCAAGCTATATTCCGTAAGTGGAAAACGACTAATGAATGCAATTGTACTTCCATTAATTTTTACATCATTTACCAATGCATCAATATTCGGTGAACCAGGTACTGCATTCACAACCGTAATTCTAGCCTTGTTGCTTACCGCCTCTTGTATTGGATTAATCTCATTCTTATCACAAGCACTAACAACAATGCTCATCAGAAAGATTATACTCCATATTTTATGTGTTATTTTCATGATTATTTCTTTAAGATTAACATTTAGTTAGGGGTTACAAACCAAGGTTGTTTGGTATGGTAATCTAATGCCAATGCGCCAATTGCATTTAAGGCATCTACATTCCAAACATATTCAGAATTGTATCTTGGTCTGATTCTGTAAGCTAATTTTCCTCCGTTATTTTGATCAAGAGTTGGTGTTACAAAACCTTGGTAAATATTGGTGTCAAATTTAAATCTTCGCATATCTGCCCAAACATCTAAATTCCCATAAACAAAAGAAGCAATCATTTTTTGCTGCATGATGTCGCTCATTTTTAATGTTGCAGGAGTTTGTGCAACAGCTGGGCTCAGTAAATAAGCGGCTTTTGCAGTAGGAGTGATGTAA
>JBKJLB010000342.1:0-3057 GCA_046597075.1 Pelobium sp. | reverse complement strand
TGCTTAAGAATACTTGTTTCTCTTTTTCTAATAATTGCAAACCTACATAAGCGCCCCCTAAATCTCCAGAAACAGAAATCAAATCACCTTCTTCGGCGCCGTCTCTATAAACAATTTCATCTTCTTCGGCATAGCCAATGCTGGTAACGGAAATCACCAAACCTTGACGAGACGAAGTGGTATCGCCACCCACTAAGTCTACATTAAATTTATCACAAGCTAACAACATGCCCGAGTATAGTTCTTCAATAGCTTCTAGTGGAAATTTACTAGAAAATCCTAAGGAAACAGTTACTTGAGAAGCAATACCATTCATGGCATAAATATCACTCAAATTCACCTGTACGGCTTTATAACCTAAATGTTTAAGCGGGGTAAAGGCTAAATCAAAATGTATTCCTTCTAGCAACATATCGGTAGAAATTAAAGTTTTTTTATCTTTAAAATCCAAAACGGCGGCATCATCTCCTACACCTTTTGTAGTACTTTTATTTTTTATTTCGATATGCTTCGTGAGATGGTCAATTAAACCAAATTCTCCTAACTTTCCTATCTCTGTTTTTTCTGTTTGCTCAAACATTTTTATTCAATTTTTTGGATTACAAAAATGCGAAATTTTATTGTAATGATAGATTTTACCCACCGTTGGCCTTAATCAACTCTATTGCTTTCTGTAAAACAGTATCCTGCTTGTTTAAAACAGTATTAAAATTTTCTTTAAGCTCATATTTAGGAAAAACACCTCTACCTTCTAAGCTTCTTTGGTTGGTGGTTTGTATCACTTTTAATGGTAATCGAAGTTTTAAATTTGTTTCAGGTAAGACAAGGAAAGGGATGCTCCCTGCTGTACATTTATTATACCCCCCTCCAGTTTCTTCTCCAATAAAGGTGCCCCGATTTACTTGTTGCAAATTAGCTGATAAAAGTGAAGTAGCCGAAAATGAAAAACCATTAGTCAATACGAGAAGGTTATCATTATATGCATTTTTCTTACCCTTTTTTACATGATCGGTTGGTATTTTACTATAATAACCAATGCTATCTTTTCTAATTAAAATAAGTTTAGTCATCCAATTTATAGGGGTCAGAATAACATTTATTGCTTTAGTAAAGGTTGTTTCTTCTTTATATTTTAATGCTTTTGGATAAACCTTACTGATGTATGCTTTAGCTGTGTATTGATGTGGCTCTTGATATAAATACCTAAATAATAGATTACAGCTCATTAAACTTCCACCACCGTTATCTCTTAAATCTAAAATTACATTTTGGATATTTTTTTCTTTGATTTCTTTAAAGCTTTCCCTAAAAAAGCGATGAAAATTTGAATGATCGAAAGAGAAGCTCTTTACACTGATAATTGCTGTATTATTTAATGTAGAGTCATACTTTAAATTTAAAATAGGCAATCCATCACTATCAAACCCTTTATATCTGTTTTTATTTTTTAGTTTCTTAACTAACTGTTCTTTTTTCTTGTCAACTTCAGTTCTTAATAAGTTTTTCGCTTTTACTTTTTGAGGCTGTATGGTTTTTAGGTAATAATTATAAGTGCTATCCGCTTTTTTTAAAGTGAGTAATGAAGAGTCTTTCCTTGTATATTTTAAATAATAGTACGCCGCAAAAGATTTATCCAATACCTTATTATAAAAGGTTTTATTATAACCATCGGAGGAAAATAACCTTTGTGTTTGTTTAATAATTTCTGATGAAGGAATGCTATCAATAGCTAAAATTTCGGCACCTTTTAAAGGATTAATTAAACTTTTATCAGTTACAAAAGGAATATAAATTCTTTCATTATCTACAAAATAATAAAGCTGGGATAAAGGTGCTTTTCCTGATTTTTTTATACTGTCTTTTTGTGTTGTACTTAATTTAATGCCGGGATAAACCAATCTGGTATGTCCACATTTAATAGCTGAAACAACAGGTGCTACTATTCTATAAAATTCTATAGATGACATTGAATCTGTCAATAGGTTTTTAACACTATCAAATTTAAATTCTAAATCTGTTTTAGAAATATACCAATAAACTCCAGGGTGAGCTTCTTCTAAAGAGTTTTTAATAATGTTTAAATCACTTTTTAACTCTTTTACAGAATGTTTAGCTCTTATTTTTGAATTATATTTTTTTTGAGAAGAGCATGATGATATAAATAGTGTAAGAGATATAAAAACTAACAATAAATATTTCTGAAGCGTTAGGGATTGAAGCGGATACCGGCTAGTGGTTAATGCCTTGTGAAGTATAAGCGAAAAGCCTGTTAAAACGCCCAAATTATTATTTTAATATTTTACAAACCTAATTTAGCTGAAATTTCTAACATTCTTTCGATTGGCTTTCTTGCCTTTTCAATTATTTCACGTGGAACATCAACTTCTGGTAATTCATTCTTTAAACACAGGTATAATTTTTCTAAAGTGTTGCGTTTCATATGCGGACAATCGTTACAAGCACAACTGTTATTAGGCGGAGCAGGTATAAACGTTTTATCTGGGTTATATTTTTCCATTTGATGGATAATACCTGACTCGGTTGCTACAATAAATTCCTTAGCTGGATTGTTTATAGTATAATTTAGCAATCCTGTTGTTGAACCAATATAATCAGCTAATTCTAATACAACTTCTTCACATTCGGGGTGAGCAATAAATTTAGCTTCGGGATGTCTTTGTTTTAGCTTATATATTTTCTCTCGGGCAAAAATTTCGTGAACCATACAAGCTCCATTCCAAAGCACCATATCTCGTCCGGTTTTTTTTATTACATAAGCACCTAAATTTTTATCTGGTCCAAATATTATTTTTTGATCCTTTGGTAAAGATTCTACAATTTGAACAGCATTGCTAGATGTACATACAATATCACTCATTGCTTTTAACTCCGCAGTACAGTTTACGTAAGTAATCACTAAATGATCTGGATATTTCTCTTTGAATTTTTTAAATAAATGTGGAGGACAACTATCAGATAAAGAGCATCCAGCTTTAGCAT
Organism: Pelobium sp.; assembly: GCA_046597075.1. Lineage (GTDB taxonomy): Bacteria > Bacteroidota > Bacteroidia > Sphingobacteriales > Sphingobacteriaceae > Pseudopedobacter. The sequence continues at coordinate 57 of JBKJLB010000342.1, read as the reverse complement.
CAGGCAATAAAACTTTTTTATGCGGAGATAGTATTTTTGCAGTTTCTGCCATAAAAT
>JBKJLB010000236.1:0-3115 GCA_046597075.1 Pelobium sp. | reverse complement strand
TTTTCCAAATTTAAGCGCTATACCCGCTCTACCAGTAGTAATAGATAAACTTTCAATTGTTCTAGGGTCTTGACCGAAGTAAGGATGATAAGACGCAAATGGAGAAAGAATAACTTTTGTTGGACTACCTGGATTAGAAATAATAAAGTCATAACCTAAACCAATTTGACCAGAGAATATGGTTTTCTCAATGGCACTAAACTCGCCAGATCTATCAGTTTGCTTTAACTGGGTATAATCATAATCTTTATTAAGATTAAAAGCAACCCTAGGGCCTAGAAAAAGGTACAAATTAGAGGCAGTACCCAAATTCATACGTAAACTAGGTTCAACTGTAACGTAAGAAAGGTTTGTTTTCAAAGTTGCAGGGCAATTACAAGGAGCAATTACATCGTAAAATTTACCTCCACGACCATCATAACCAATATTCAGCATTCCGCCAAATATTTTACGAGGATTATATTCTAGTAAAATTGAACCGAACGGTTTGATGCTAGTTCCTTTATGAAAAGCCGTAGGTACAAAATAGCTATTATCTAATCTTTGGGTAGTACCCGAAAAGGAGTTTAAATTACCCGCTGCAGACACGCCGAACATCCAGTTCTGTGCCTTCACGGAATTTAATGTAGCCGTCATCATGATGATGGAGATGAAGGCTGTTTTTAGTATTTTATTGATGGGTAACATGATTTTATTTTTTAAATGATTGAATAAAATGATTAAATAAATCCTTAGCCAATTTGACTAAGGATTTAAAATAAATTATTGAGGTTGTATAACTGTACTGGCATTTAAAGTAACCGCAGTTTGTGCGAGTAACCTACCAGTAACCTTAGCTCCAGTATTCAATGAGATTAGTGTTTTACTTAATATAATTCCACTAAAATCAACATTGGTTCCTAATATAGCTTGTCCAGAAACTACCCAGTAAATATTTTTTGCTTGTACATTTGGACCTAGAATGATTTGCGCTCCAGTATTTGCTGTTAAATCTTGTGCTACAGTAAATACCCAAGTGTCATTTGCATTTCCATTTAAATAAACTGGGCTAGTAATTAAAACACCAGTACTAAATTTGTACAATCCTGGAGGGATAGTTAATCCGCTTAAATTTCCAGCACCTAAATTCACCACTGGCGCTGGGACTGTTAAATTATTGGACGATGTGAATGCGGTCTCCATATTAAGAACAGCCGTAGTAAGGTAAGCAGGCGTTGGAGCTGCATAATCAGCTGCATAAACTTTTCCTTTAACTATTGGCGTATGAGATGTTTGACCATTGGTGTCCATAATTAATCCAAAGCCTGTAATTGCTGTGGCAGAAGCCGGACTAACACCTATGTCTCCTGTAATTGAAGTAACTCCAGTAGTTGATATTCCTGATTTGGTTAATGCTGCAAAATTACCAGCTAAACCTAAACTCGGAAGTATTGGGCCTGTGCCAGTACCCGTTGGAATTAATGTAAAGTTTGCAGTGATATTTTTATTTGCAATCATATCTACAGTTAATGGACTTACAGTTCCAGATGCATCTCCGCTCCATGAACTAAATTGATATCCTGTATTAGGTATTGCAGTTAATATTACATCAGTACCATAATTATAGGTAGCTTGATTAGGATTTTTTGTAACACTACCATTTACAGCTGTAACATTTAAAGTAAAAGTCATCACTGCAAAATTTGCTACTAAAGTTCTATTTCCAATTAATGGGAAGGTGTAATTGGCACTAGTTGAAACAATTGCTCCATTTTCTGTCCAATTGGTAAAAGTATAACCTGTATTAGCAGTTGCCCTTGCAGTCACTGATGTGCCAGCATTATAAGCTCCTTCTCCATCTGTCATACCACCAGCCGCTGGGCTTGATGATAAAATTAAAGCAAATTGAGAGGAAGGAACTAAACTGAAATTAGCAACTAATGTTCTATTTCCAGTTAGTGTAAACTGATAATTAGAGCTTGTGGAAACTATCACATTACTCTCTGTCCAGTTAGTGAAAGTGTAACCTGTATTTGCAGTGGCTGTCACTGTCCTTACAGAACCTGTTGGATAAGCTCCCGCACCACCTGTATTTCCTCCAGCTGCTGGAGAAGAAGATAGACTTATTGCGGAATTTCCGACAGGAATTGGAATGAAATTAGCGACTAAAGTTCTATTCCCATTTACTTTAAAAGTATAACTTGTGCTTGTTGAAACAACAGTTCCATTCTCTGTCCAATTTGTAAATGCGAAAGTAGGTAAGGCAGTAGCCGTTACCGTAATTGTGGAGCCTTGTGCAAAATTTCCAGCACCATTAGGTACTCCACCAGCAGTAGGATTTGCAGATAATGAAATATTTGGTATTGAAGTAAATGTCCAAACGTAGTCTTCTTCTAAGGCAGTACGTAGGGTATCTCTTGCACCTGTTGTTACTGTTCCAGTATAAAGAACATAAGGATTTAACGGGGCAGTTGGTTTAAATGTGTAAACAGCTGGATTTGCGGTTGCTGCAATTGTACCAGCAACTAAAACACCATTTTGTTTAATTGTGAATGTCGTTTGATTAATGGTAGACGCATTCATTGCCGTGTTAAACGTTAACGTTACCGTTTTGTCTAATACAACGTCTACTGCTTTATCCATGGGATCTGTTGTAACTTTAGGGCAAAGTCCAACAACTTCTCCTACGAAATCGTCTTTTTTACAAGCAGTTGTGAAAATCCCAAAAAATAATAATAGCGCTCCTAATGTCTGGAGGGTTTTGATGTAATCTTTGTTTTTGAATATGTTCAAATTCAAAGTAGTTTTTTTCTTCATGATGATTTTAGTTAAGTGAGTTGGTTATAAATTCCAGCTTTTGGGATTTATGACTTTATAAAAGCGAATATGCAAAGGGAGTGCTTACTTCAATCAGGATGATTTTATTTAGTATCTGAGGATTATGTTTTTAATTAAAATAGTGCCATTGGTAGATGACTACCTGATTATTTACCTAAGGAATATTCATAAAAAATGTGTTAAATATTATAAATTCGACTTAAATTATTTTAATATAAATTAAATAGAAATGGAATTTATGCTCTAAAAAAGGGAATAAGTGTAGTGATAGGACTAATTAAATGAGGTCATTTTTGAT
>JBKJLB010000162.1:0-2844 GCA_046597075.1 Pelobium sp. | reverse complement strand
TTGACAATTGTTAATCCTAATTCAGGCATATCTTTAATTGGACACATTTGGAGATTTGGAGCTATCGTTGGATTTGGAATCGTTAGCAGTTCCATTATTTCCTTTCTTGCTAAGCCTGTAAAATAGTTTGTCTAATGCATACTTCAACATCGGGAATATTTACGGTCTGTGAAATATTTTTTGCAAAGTTGGACTCTTAAAAACTGAGAGACTAAAAACCATTTTAATTATTTGTTACTTTCCTTTCGACAAATTATTTTAATTGCAAAACTTTTTTCCCTGCTGACAAACTATAAAAATTATCAGAGTCTGACTTAAAAAAAATTCTAGAAAATATGTCTTCTCTAGCAGTCTATTTTTCATTAGACAAATTATTTTACTGCCAACAAATTTTATAGTTTGACAGTTTCTGAATAATAATTCGATTTGACTTTTACAAAATAGCCAAGTTTATTTGACTCGAAAATTATCGAAAAGAAGATCAACAATATAGATGCACAGGCACACAACAATGGGTTTTGTGCAAGTGCGGCTTGAAGTTGTAGCAATCAACACCAACAATATGGCGGCAGTTGTTCGGGCGGGACAAACATCGCTGAACATTAGTTCTTAATATTTATCTTTATCAAAAGCCAAACAGCGGTTGCGGGCGGACGGAATTCTAATGCCACACCTGCACAAAGCCCCAACGTTGGCAGTAATTTTAAGAGCGATCATTTCAAACTATGGCAAAATCAATTTACGTTTTCATTTGCTTATTATTTACAGTTAACTTAGGATTTTCGCAAGACTCTACTTCATCAAAACTTTCATTTGACATAAAGGTGAGATATGATAGTGCAAAAGTTGAGTTTAATAATTATGAAAAAAAACATGGTGGTTATATAAATACGAAAAACGTAAGGATGCACTATCTTGAATGGGGCAATCCGAAGAACACGCCTTTGATTTGGGTACACGGAAGTTTTACAAATGGCTATGAACTATTAAGTGTAGCGGAAGATTTGGTAAAAGAAGGCTACTATTTGATTGCTATAGACTCTTATGGTCATGGACTTACAAAAATCCCCGAACATGAGGTATCTTTATATCACTTAGCGGACGATATAAATGAGTTATTGAAAGTAAAGAAAATCAGAAAAGCAGTAATTGGAGGTTGGTCAAGAGGTGGAATTACAGCGACAGCTTTTTATGACACTTATCCCGATAAAGTTTTAGGACTTATACTTGAAGATGGAGGTTCGGTTTCAACAAATACACATTATCATAAACTATCGTCCAGTGATTTAGACAAAAGAGTTACAGATATTTTCAAAGACAAACAATCATATTCTTTGTTCAACAGTGAGTATGAAGCTTATAAATCTTTCTATGATTATAGTAGTGGTGGCACACAGTTTGAACTTTTAGCTTGGCTAAGCATGGACAACAATAAAAAATGGAGTATTGGAATTGGTGTTGAGAAGTTATTCAATATGAGCAATGAGAAAGAATTTTTAGACAACATTTTGAGACCAACCCAAGCAAATTTATTTGGAGAATCCATGGCGATAATCGAACCCAAAACTGTTTACAGAAGTTTAAAAGTACCAATGCTAATTTTAGACCCAATTTCTGACCAGGACATTTTTCCCTATGAGAGCGAAAATAGAGAACTTGAAAATCAGCACCCAACTTTAATCACTCATAAAATTTATGAAAATACTGGACATAATATTCACTATCAAAAGCCAGCAGAATTTGTCATGGACGTAGTGGCCTTTTTAAAAACAGTTAGAAATCATCGACCGAAATGAAAACTACTGCCAACATTCGGTTTAGCAATATGGCGGCGGACGAATATTTTCTCAACTTTTTATTATATATCAGCTTTGGTTTCGGCGGACGAATAAAGCCAAGCAATAGAATAAACAATGAACTTTTATTTATAAATTTAGCAGCGGTTATCGGCAGGACGTTTTTCAAATACCGCCACATCGCTAAGCCGTCAACGTTGGGCGCTAGTTTTCTTTTGCGTTGATATATATCCTCAACAGCCACTTAATAAACAGCATTTGTTGCTGGCCGAGCAACAGTTTACCAATGATTTTTTTGTTCCAAAAAAGCAAAAGAAAACCAGCAGCACAACAAGAGGTTTGCTTCTATGCTGGCAGATGAATACATCGTCGTCATTTTGTTCTCTATCAGCATTTGTTCCGGCTTACAATTTACTATCGAGCTTTTGTACTTATCTTCAACTCATAATTAATTATTGGGCTGCGGCTACGGGCTGACAATTATAAAATACCAGCACAGCAGCAAGCCCTATCGTTAGCGGTAACCGTATGAAGAACACTCTACACATATTATCATTCGGACTTTTAGTGACATTTATTTCCTGCGGACAACCTAACGAAAGGAAAGATACTGTTGCGACTAAAAATGACACATTACAAACAGACTATGACAAAAAAGAAAAAGAGCGTTTAGAAAAAAGAAGGGAAATGGATGAACAAGACTTTGCTGATAGCATAAGGCTTGACAAAGTTTTACAAGACGCCTTAAAAATTGCAAATCAAAATATAGACAAGGATAGGTTTGTCAAAAAATATGAAGTTTTGCCTGACAGCATACCCGTAAGTGTTGAAATTAATTTAGACTATCACTTTACAAAATCCAACCCTCACTTAGTAATAAGAAGAAACGAACCTAGTGCTATTTATATTGACATTTATTCAAAGGTGGGCAGTAAATTTGAAAAAGTGATTTCTCATGAACAGTGGACAATGACATACGTTAACGACACAATCCGTGATATTAACGGAGATGGCATTAATGACTTTGTTGTAAATTGGTATGGCAGTA
>JBKJLB010000334.1:0-6362 GCA_046597075.1 Pelobium sp. | reverse complement strand
TTATCACACTCCTATTGGACCAATTGCTCTAAATTTCAATTATTATGAAGATAAAGCTAAAACTTTCGGAGTTTTTTTTCATATTGGTTATCTAATATTTAACAAACGAGCCTTAGAATTATGAAATATTTCTTGATCCTCTTCATTTTACTTTTTGTAAAAACATCTTTTGCTCAAAACATCACATTACAGGAGATTAATTACTTCACGGTAAAAGAAAATTTATTAAAAAATGAAAAGCTAGCTATTATCGCAACTGACTCCTTAGAAAACCCATTAGAGAGAATAAATGGAACATTTAACTTTTCTGTGAATGGTTTTAAACAAGAGCTAGACTTTCATGATGGTGTAGCAATTTGTCCGTTGCAGATAGAAAAATCAACTTTCATTTTCATTAAACATTCAAACGATAGTGGCGCTCATTCCAAACTTTATTTTGTTTATAAAACTGGCGATAATCTAAAACCGTTTGCTCTTAACTCTATCTGGTTAATTGCTCTTCCAATAGTTCTAATTCTACTCGGTTACTTATTTAGAAAGTTAATTGGTTTGATGATTTTTATTCTGTTAATACTCTTCTATTTTTATTATAGCAAAGGTTTATCGCTACCTACTTTTTTTGAGTCAATAATCGAAGGAATAAAAAACATGTTTTAGAATGGCATCCCTATACCAAATTGTATTTGCGAAAGGGAATATTTATCTGGGCCATTTGTAGTTCTATATTTAACTTTGAATGCATTTTTATCACTAAACCAGTATTTAAACACATATTGTTCACTTCCGTCAAATTGTGGGTCTTTAAATTTAAGTCCATAATCTAATCTAAAAACAAAGAAAGAAACATCAAACCTTAATCCAAAGCCAGTTCCTATTGCAGTTTGTTTCCATAATTGATTAAATTTTATCTGAGACCCTTGAAATCCGTCATCATTTAATTTCCAGATATTTCCAAAATCAACAAATGTGGCACCTTTTAATTTGGCGCTAAAAATATTATCCAATAACTTGAATCTGTATTCTAAATTGGCCTGAAACTTTAAATCGCCCAATTGATCTAAATTCCTAAGGTTAGTTCTTGCAGAATCAGATCCTAATGACGCTCTATTGTAATTACCTGGGCCTAATGTCCTAGCCTGCCAAGCTCTAATACCACTAGAACCCCCCGCAAAGAATAATTTATCAAATGGTAAAGATTTAACATTACCATATGCATACCCGATTGCAGGGTTAAGTCTGGCTATAAATTGCTTATCTCCTCCAAAATATTTGTAAAACCTAACATCAGTTTCTAATTTTAAAAACTGATAATAAGGCACTCCAAATATTAGTTTCGAACCCGTTGCATTTGTTTTCTTGTTTATACCAGCTAATAAAGACGCCGTGTTTCCACCCAACTCAATATTACCAGAGAAAAACATGAATTTCTCTAAATTATTTAACCGAGCAAGGTTAAAAGTATAATTGTAATAACTACTAGATATTAGTTGAGAATTAAGGGTAAGGAGAAAAAATGCATTCCCATTATTAATTAAATCATTAACTAAAGCCGGATTTACTTCTCCTTTTGCATACTGGATATTAATAGGCGTAAATGAGTGTAATTTATATTTAGTTTCTACCCAGTCATAGGTTAAGTTAGATCCAAAACTACGTCTAGAGTATTTATCCGTTAAATTATAAATTTGGTAACTAGTTCCAATTCTTGTGTGCGGAACACCATTTTTGCCAAGATTAGGTAATTTGATAGGCGAGATTAATCTTGGAAAACTTAAACTCACACCCAGTTGATAATCACTACTTAATAACCTATTATTAACGCTCCCTCTAACATTTTTATCAAACTGCAAACCGCCACTTGCTTTCACTTCAAGAAGCTCTGCACCTCCAAAAAAGTTTCTGTTTTGATAAGTTATACCAAGGTTTATACCAGTAATACTTGAATTGAAAGTATACTCACCATCTATTCTGTTTGATTTCTTTTTTAACGGAACAATATCGATGACACCTTTTAGCAAAGAAGAACTATCATCTGTTTTACGGTAATCGACAGTAACGCTTTTAAATACATTAATATCAAATAATCTTTGTGTAGTTAATTCAGAATTCTCGATGCTATATTTCTCTCCTTTTTTAATAAAAATATAATTTGCTATTCTTTTCGGTTTAAAAAAATGGGAGTAGTCGTAAAAATAATATTGCGAGTCTATTACAACAGTATCTGGTAAATTTTCTTTTAATATCGTTTCAGTGCTTGGTTGTATTCTAACATAGGTATCATCAATGTGATAGACCTTGTGAAATTCCTTAACAGATGGATTAAGGATGCCAATTTTAACATCTGCAGATCCGCTATTGAAGTTAGTATCAACAGTTTCTCTCACGTATTGCCTAACAAAATCAAAATATCCATTCTTTTTCATTAGGTTATAAATCTGCTCTCGCTCATAACCTAAGCTATCAGTATCGTATCTTTTCCCAGGAGTTACTTTTGTAAAACTTTGTCTATTTGATAAGTAAAGAGTTTTCACCGTTGAATCAGGAATTTCATAGGTGATGTTTCTAAATTTGAATTCAGTTTTTTGTTCTGCAGTGTAAATAATAGACGCCTTTTTTCCTTTTATGCTCACACTATCTTTAACTTTTGCATTTAAATATCCTTTATTATTTAAAAATCGCTCTATTTGATTTCTAGAGACTTCAACTAATGCACTATCTAAAAGATGAGGTGGTTCGCCTAGCTTTTTTTTACCTTTTTTATTAAAAGTATTATATACCCAAAGATTAAAACGCGAATTGGGGCGAATATCTAAAGAAACGTAGGAAGCAGCTTGCTCAGAAAATTGATCATTTACCCCATTAACGGTAAGCCTGGTTATCAATACCTGATCTTTGGTTAAACGCCTAGTTGAGCGGCAACCTAATGCTATCAGGCTAAAAAAGATTATAATTGCAAAAGGATAAGATAAATATGCTTTCAAAGTCTCAAATAAGTTTAGTAAAGTCTCTTCATCAAAAAAAGTATCGTAAAGAGGAACAGCTTTTTATCGTAGAAGGTTTAAAATCAATTATTGAATTTTTAAATTCCTCTTATGCTCTTCACACTATTTATGCCACTTCTGACATTTTACCAAAATTGGCTAATTTATCTCATAAACAAAAAGTTTTTGCGGTTTCAGAGAACGATTTAATAAAGATTAGTACTTTAAAGCAACCACAAGGGGTAGTTGCAATTTTTGAAATACCAAAAAACGTATCCTTTAACCATCAAGATATTGATGAAATGACTATTGTTTTAGATGGTATTCAGGATCCAGGAAATTTGGGTACCATTATAAGAACAGCAGATTGGTTCGGATTTAAGCGTATTATTTGCTCTGAAAATACGGTAGAAGCTTACAATCCAAAAGTAGTACAAGCCACTATGGGTTCACTTTCACGTGTTGAAATTCATTATCAATCTTTAAGGGATTTATTAATATCTTCATCCTTACCAAAATTTGGGACTTTATTAAATGGAAATAATTTATTTAAAACTACTTGGCCCAAAGCTGGATTTTTAATTTTGGGCAGTGAAGGGAACGGAATTTCTGATGAAATACTACAAATTATCACTCACCCAGTAACCATTCCAGGCTCTGGAAATACCGAATCATTAAACGTTGCTATATCAGCAGCCATTTGTATGGCGGAACTTCAAAGAAATATCCTTAAATAAATTGCCTTGTATTAAAATTTTACTATTTTTGCAGTCCTTAAAACAAAGGGTCGAGTGGCCGAGTGGCTAGGCAGAGGTCTGCAAAACCTTCTACAGCGGTTCGAATCCGCTCTCGACCTCGTTAAAAATTTAAAAAATAAAGCAATGGCAGTAACGCGTTTAAAAAGAAAAGACAGAAGAAATAAAACTACTTCACGTTTAGAAGTACAGTTCTTGAAGAATGCTACCAATATAGAAAATGGTAGTCGCTCACTAGAGCCTAAGGATAGTCAGGTTGTTAAAAATGATGCAGTTTTAGCTTCATTAAGCAAATAATTTTATCTTAGAATATTTTGAAATCCTGTTTATCAGCCGATGAACAGGATTTTTTTGTTTAAGAAAGTTTTATAAAATCAAACTGATAAGCCCCTTAAAATACTTTTCACCAAACCTGGGCCCTCATAAATAAAACCAGTATATATCTGTATTAAACTTGCCCCAGCATCTAATTTCTCTTGGGCGTCTTTGGCAGAATGAATCCCTCCTACTCCAATTATCGGAAAAGAATGATTTGATTTTTTCGCAAGGTATTTAATCACTTCTGTGGAACGATCTTTAACTGGCTTCCCACTTAAACCACCTATTTCATTTTTTAGGCTTTCGGCCGACAATAAATGTTCTCTTGAAATGGTGGTATTGGTTGCAATTACACCAGCAATTTTTGTTTCTTGCACAATTTCTACAATATCATCTAATTGAGAATTACTTAAATCAGGAGCTATTTTTAACAGTATTGGCTTAGAAACCCCATTTTTATCATTTCTTTTTTGAAGCGTATTTAAAATATTCATCAAAGGTTCCTTTTCCTGTAAGTCGCGTAAACCCGGTGTATTTGGCGAGCTTACATTAACTACAAAATAATCTACAACATCAAACAGCACATCAAAACATTTAATATAATCGTTTACAGCTTCATCGTTAGGTGTGTTTTTATTTTTACCGATGTTTCCACCAATAATTAATCCGTCCCTTTTTACCGATTTTAATTTTCTTGCTAATACCTCAACACCTTTATTATTAAACCCCATTCTATTAATCAGCGCATCATCGGCTTTAAGCCTAAACATTCTTGGTTTATCATTACCTGGCTGGGGTAAAGGTGTAACAGTACCTACTTCTATAAAGCCAAAACCAAAATTGGCAAACTCTTCAATAAATTCTCCGTTTTTATCAAACCCAGCACCCAGCCCAACTGGGTTTTTAAATTTCAAACCAAACACTTCTTTCTCTAATGCCTTATTCTGATAACCATACATACTTTTCATCAATTTTGGGAAGCCCCAAACTTTTTGCAACATTTTAAGTGAATCAGTAACGGTGTAATGTATTTTTTCTGGATCGAATTGAAAGAATAACGGTTTAATGAATTTATACATAGTACAAAAATAAAATAACCGCTTGGTTTAAAAGCAGATTAGTTTATTTTTTTTCATGAAAGTGTAACCTAATCAACAAACTAACGTCTTAATTAAAAAGACACAAGGAACAGGTCGTTCCTAAAAAGCAAAAAAATTCCATCCATTTTGGGTAAGGGTATTTTAACCCTTATAGGAATCCTTTTGCTTAAAGTTTCGACCACAAATAATATAAAAATGAAAAAATTATTACTTAAAAAATTAGGACTTGCAATAACCTTAATACTCATTGGAGGATTGGTTAAAGCACAAACTGCAACTATTAATGGCAAAACATTAGATCAAACTAAAAAAGGGCTTGATTATGTTACAGTCAGCTTGCTGTCTGCAAAAGACTCTTCCATATTAAAAACAGCGTTAACAGACGCAGATGGAAAATATATTTTTAGCAATGTAAATAGTGGAACTTATTTGATTAGTGCCCGAATGTTTGGCTTTAATGATTCTTACAGCAATCCAATTTCTATTGTAAAGGAAGATTTCACTGCTCCTGATATCATCATGAGTTTATTTTCGAATAATTTAAAAGAGGTTAGCGTAATCGCTAAACGCCCTTTAATAGAACGAAAAGTGGATAGATTAGTAATGAACGTTGAAAATAGCACTTTAGCTACTGGATCAACTGCATTAGAGGTTTTAGAGAAAGCACCAGGAGTGACAATAGATCATAATGACAATATTTCTATGCAGGGCAAGCAAGGTGTAAATGTAATGTTGGATGGTAAGATGACCTATATGAGCAATGCCGATTTGATCAATATGCTTAAAAACATGTCTAGTAATGAAATAGAAACCATCGAACTCATCACCAATCCTTCTTCTAAGTATGATGCAAGCGGAAATGCTGGTATCATCAATATCAAAAGGAAAAAAGGAAAAGGATTAGGTACAAATGGATCGGTAAATACTGGTTTTGGTTATAGTCCAAATTATCGTGGAAATGGCGGAATAAGCATTAATCATAGAAATAAAGACATAAATATTTTTGGAACCTATAATTACAATTACAGAGAAAGCGAGCAAAATTTAAATATTAACAGGATTTCAACGACCAACTTAAATTCTACTTATTTTTCTCAATTGGCATCTATACAAAGATTGAACGAAAACAACAGCTTAAAAGTTGGTGCAGATTTATTTTTAAATAAGAAAAGTACTTTAGGGTTTTTAGTTAATGCAAACATTACTGG
>JBKJLB010000263.1:0-2866 GCA_046597075.1 Pelobium sp. | reverse complement strand
ATCAAAACGCCCAAAAAAATCGTTTAAAATTCTATTTCAACAAAAAAGCCATCCTTAAAAAGAATGGCTTTAAATTATAATTGCTGTTGTTATTACAACTTACGTTTTACTTCTACTTGTTCGTAGGCTTCAACAATGTCATTTACTTGGATATCGTTATAACCTTTAATGTTCAATCCACACTCGTAACCTCTGTTCACTTCTTTCACATCGTCTTTGAAACGTTTTAACGATTCTAGCTCGCCTGTGTAAACCACCACACCTTCACGAATGATTCTGATTTTACTATTTCTATGAATAGTTCCATCTAACACCATACAACCTGCAATTGTGCCCACTTTCGTAATTTTGAAAGTTTCTCTAATCTCCACATTGGCAACAATTTTCTCTTCGAATTCTGGAGCCAACATACCTTCCATCGCCGCTTTAATTTCGTCGATAGCTTTATAAATAATAGAGTACAATCTTACATCAATCTCTTCTACCTCGGCTAATTTACGAGCACCCGCAGATGGACGAACTTGGAAACCTATGATGATTGCATCAGAAGCTGTTGCTAACAATACATCAGACTCTGAAATTGGACCAACCGCTTTATGAACGATTTTAACCTGAATTTCTTCAGTAGATAATTTCTGTAATGAATCAGATAATGCTTCAACAGAACCATCCACATCACCTTTAATGATGATATTTAATTCCTTAAAGTTACCAATCGCTAAACGACGACCAATTTCATCTAAAGTAATGTGTTTCTGCGTTCTTAAACCTTGCTCACGCTGTAATTGTAAACGCTTATTTGCAATTTCACGAGCTTCTGGTTCGCTTTCCACACCATTAAAACGATCACCCGCTTGTGGTGCACCTTGGAAACCTAATACTTGTACTGGCGCCGCTGGCCCAGCTTCTTCTACTCTATTCCCTCTCTCGTTGTACAACGCCTTTACTCTTCCGCTGTATGCGCCAGCTAAAATTGGATCTCCAACTCTTAGCGTTCCTGCTTCAACTAAAACAGTTGCTACGTAACCTCTACCTTTATCTAGTTGGGCCTCAATTACGGTTCCTACTGCTCTCTTATCTGGATTTGCTTTCAGCTCTAACAATTCAGCTTCTAACAACACTTTTTCTAATAATTTATCAATGTTCATCCCTGATTTTGCAGAAATTTCTTGAGTTTGGTATTTACCACCCCATTCTTCTACTAAGATGTTCATTGCTGATAATTGCTCTCTAATTTTATCAGGATTTGCACCTGGCTTATCCATTTTATTGAAAGCAAAAACCATAGGTAAGTTTGCTGCCAAAGCATGATTAATTGCCTCCGTAGTTTGAGGCATCACCGTATCATCCGCTGCAATTACAATAATGGCAACATCAGTAACTTTAGCACCACGGGCTCTCATCGCTGTAAAGGCTTCGTGACCTGGTGTATCTAAAAAAGTAATGCTCTTATCCCCATCAACCACCACTTCATAGGCGCCAATGTGTTGTGTAATTCCACCTGCTTCACCGGCAATCACATTTGCTTTACGAACAAAATCTAGTAGAGATGTTTTACCATGATCTACGTGACCCATTACTGTTACAATTGGTGAACGAGCAATTAAATCTCCTTCTTCATCTTCTTGTTCAAGGTTGATTTCTTCATCTTCAGCACCAACGAATTGTATTTCATAACCAAATTCATCTGCAACAATAGTTAAAGTCTCTGCATCTAATCTTTGATTGATAGATACGAATAAACCTAAACTCATACAGGTTGCAATAACTTCATTTACGGATACATCCATCATTGTAGCCAACTCGTTTGCCGTAACAAATTCTGTTGTCTTCAATACTTTGGATTCCATATCCTCGGCCATTGCTCTTTCTTCAGCACCTGCAGCTACGTCATCACGCTTTTGACGACGCAATTTAGAACGTTGTGCAAATTTACCTGACTTACCAGCTCCACTTAGTCTAGCTAATGTTGCTTTGATCTGATCTTGTATTTCTTTATCTGTAGGTTCGGCTTTTGGAGGAACTGGTTGCCCTCTTTTGTGTGGAGGTCTTCCACCTTTATCCCCACCTCTGTTATTACCTCCAGCGGCATTCGGAGTATTCGGACGGTTCCCAGTTGGATTTCCTTGACCACTTTGACCTGGTGTAAATCCTGGTGTACGACCACCTCCTTGTCCTTCTGGTGAAGGTTTTCGTTTTCGTTTTCTCTTGTTATCCGCAGTATTTGGATTGGACGAAGAAGCAACTGGCTGATCTTTCTTCTTATTTACAGGTAATTCAATTCTACCAATAACTTTTGGCCCACTTAATTGCTTTGCTTTAGCTCTGATGACCTCGTCGTCCTCGTCAGCTACTGGCGCAGCTGCAGTTGGAAGCTTGACTGCTGGTTCCTCCTTTTTAGGGGTTTCCGTAATTGGTGTGGCCACTTTTGGCACTTCCTTTATTTCTACCTCTTTTGGCTCAACAGCTTTTGGCGTTTCTTTTACTTCCTCTGTTTTCGGTTCAACTACTGCTTTTGGAGTTTCTTTTACTTCTTCTGTAATTACCTCAACAACTTTCGGAGTTTCTTTTGCCACTTCTTCAACCTTTGGCTCTGGAGCTTTTGGTGCCTGTGCAACTTTTTCCTCTTCTCTAGGTTTCTTGTCAGGACGTGTTTTTGAATTTAGGCTGGCCAAGTCAATTTTACCAACAATTTTAACCCCAGGGCTAATTTCAGAACTTGTTGAAGTAGGTTTTACTTCTGGCTCTTTCTCCACTGGTACGTAGGTAGGTTTTGTTGATCCTGTATTTTTTATCAGGATTTCTTCTGGCTCGTCATCTTGTTTTGCAGATGGAATATGAGGAGCATCATTACTTTCAATGATGG
>JBKJLB010000123.1:0-2839 GCA_046597075.1 Pelobium sp. | reverse complement strand
GAAGGAATTGAGAATGTTGGTTTTCTAAGAATTCAGATACAAAATATAATGGATTATTTTGAAGTTGGAGAAATAGACGAAATATGGATTACTTTCCCAGATCCCCAAGCGCAAAGTCCGTTAGAGAGAAAAAGATTGACCAACCCCACATTTCTTGGAAGGTATAAAACTGTTTTAAAGCCTAACGGAGTAATGCACTTAAAAACCGATAACGATGGCTTTTTTGAATATACTTTAGAAAAAGTGGCAGAATTAAAGCTTCCTATTCTTCAACAAACTGATAATGTTTATCGTGATTTTCATCAAGATGAGATCCTTTCTATTAAAACACATTATGAAAGAATCTATCTCCAAAAAGGAAAAAATATCAATTATGTAAAATTTAAATTTAATGGATAGAGCTTCTTTTTACGAGCAGGTTTTTCAAGTTGTTGCCTTGATACCAAGAGGCAGAGTAACTTCTTATGGTGTAATTGCTGCATATTTAGGAGCCAAAAGTTCATCCAGAATGGTAGGTTATGCAATGAACGATACTGTAAAAACCAACCCATTAGTCCCTGCCCATAGGGTAGTGAATAGAAATGGTTTGCTTACAGGTAAATTTCATTTTTCTTCCCCAAGTAAAATGCAGGAGTTATTAGAAGCTGAAAATATTAAGGTAGTTGAGGATAAAATAGTTAATTTCAAAAAGCATTTTTGGGATCCTGCTATTGAACTAGATTTAGAGCGATAGATTTTCATTAACTTTACAATTGACCTAATTTTCATCAAAATTTATTAGTTTATTTTTATGTTTTTTGACCCAAAAAATCTTACCCATACATCGCTTATCGATATTTATAAAAATCTTTTACTTCCGCGGATGATTGAAGAAAAGATGCTAAAGTTGTTAAGACAAGAAAAGATCAGTAAGTGGTTCTCGGGTATTGGGCAAGAAGCTATTTCTGTGGGATGTGCTTTGGCTTTACAAGAAGACGAGTATATTCTTCCAATGCACCGTAATTTAGGGGTTTTTACTTCACGTAAAATCCCGCTTTGGAAATTGATAGCGCAATGGCAAGGTAAAGCAACGGGATTTACAAAAGGAAGAGACCGTTCATTCCACTTTGGTACCCAAGATTATAAAATTATTGGAATGATTTCTCATTTAGGCCCTCAGTTGGCTGTGGCCGATGGAATTGCCTTAGCAGATTCTTTAGCTAAAAGGCAAAAGGTGACTTTGGCTTTTACAGGAGAAGGCGCAACCAGTGAAGGCGATTTCCACGAAGCTTTAAATGTAGCTGCCGTTTGGGATTTACCAGTAATTTTTGTGATCGAAAATAATGGTTATGGTTTATCTACTCCAACTTCAGAGCAGTACCGTTGTAAAGATTTGGTAGACAAAGCCGTTGGTTATGGTATGGAAGGCATAAAAATCGATGGAAATAATATTCTAGAAGTATATCATACCATTAAATCTTTAGCTGAAAGTTTAAGAGAAAATCCAAGACCTGTTTTGGTAGAATGCCTAACTTTTAGAATGCGTGGTCATGAGGAAGCATCGGGAGTAAAATACGTTCCTCAAGAATTATTTGAAGAATGGGAAAAGAAAGATCCTGTTAAAACTTTTGAGGAATTTTTATTACAAAATAATATTTTGGATCAAGATTTCATCCTTCAAACCAAAACTGAAAACATCACATACATACAAGAAGCAGTGGATAAAGCTTTCGCCGAGCCTGAACCTATAATTTCTGAGGAGCAAGAACTGAGAGACATGTATGCACCAATAAATCCATCAGAAAATCAAGAAAACATTTCTTATTCCGAAGGCAGATATATTGATGCGATTAGCAATGCATTGAGATATTCTATGCAAAAGCATCCAAATCTGGTAATTATGGGGCAAGATATTGCAGAATATGGCGGAGCTTTCAAAATAACACAAGGATTTGTAGCCGAATTTGGTAAAGATAGGGTGAGGAACACGCCAATTTGCGAATCGGCTATTGTGGGTGCTGGCTTGGGTTTATCTATAAATGGCTTTAAGTCGGTTATCGAAATGCAATTTGCTGATTTTGTGACTTGTGGATTTAATCAAATCATTAACAATTTAGCTAAAACGCATTATCGTTGGGGAGAAAAAGCAGACGTTGTAGTTAGAATGCCAACTGGAGCTGGTTCGGGTGCAGGCCCTTTTCATTCGCAAAGTAACGAAGCCTGGTTTACTAAAACGCCAGGATTAAAAGTTGTTTATCCAGCCTTCCCAGAAGATGTTTATGGATTGCTGATTTCTGCTATTGAAGATCCCAACCCAGTTTTATTTTTTGAGCATAAATATCTTTATCGTAAAATTTCTGGCTCAATTCCTGATAGTGGTTTTAGCATCCCGATAGGAAAGGCAAAATTACACAGTGAAGGGAATCAATTTAGTTTGATTACTTATGGTTTAGGGGTGCACTGGGCTTTAGAATTTCAGAAAAATAATCCTGAAATTGATTTTGATTTATTGGATTTACGTTCTCTGCAACCTTGGGATCAAGAATCCGTATATAAATCAGCTAAGAAAACAGGTAGAGTTTTGATTTTACATGAAGATACGCTTAGTTGTGGCTTAGGGGCCGAGATTTCTGCAAGTATTACAGAAAATTGTTTTAAGCATTTAGATGCGCCAATTTTACGTTGTGGGAGTTTAGATACAGCAATCCCAATGAATAAAGGATTAGAACTACAGTTTTTAGCCTACAGTAAATTAGAAGAAAACATAAAGAAACTATTAGCTTATTAGGCATGAAAATTTTTAACCCACTATCACTTTTATTAGTTGCAGCTATTTTTTTAAGCGCTTGTAACACAAGTC
>JBKJLB010000208.1:0-7451 GCA_046597075.1 Pelobium sp. | reverse complement strand
AACTCAAGGCTATCAACAGCCACCTTTTAATATAGGAGGGTTATTACCAGATTTAGATTCAGTTAGCAAGATAGATGTTTACCCAAACCCAGCATTTGATTATACTAATTTGGAGTTAAACTTAATTGATGATGACGGGGCTACAGTTTCTCTTTTTGATATGTGGGGTCAGGTTATAAAATCCCAAAACTATGTTGTGGATAAAGGTTTCCAAAAATTACAATTTAGATTTGGGTTCGTAGCTATTGGTATTTATACTTTAAAAGTAAATGCTAATAAAAAAGTTTACGTTAGGAAGTTATTAGTTTTTGAACCTGCACCATAATATTATAAACGCATATTAATCTCCTCATTAGAATTAATCGATATTCAAAAGCTTCTATAAATCCTTAGTCTCTCCTGGTGTAGGATTTTTTTAAATTTTCAAAAGTGAATTCTATTAAATAAACCTGATCGAAATATATTCATCTTGTCGCTATGGATGAGGTAGAATG
This sequence comes from Pelobium sp., assembly GCA_046597075.1. GTDB lineage: Bacteria > Bacteroidota > Bacteroidia > Sphingobacteriales > Sphingobacteriaceae > Pseudopedobacter. The sequence goes on along the minus strand of JBKJLB010000208.1, from coordinate 6,957 downwards.
AGTAGATTCTTAAAATCAAATAATATTGCTTTTCAAATTATTCTTTGCTTATAGCAAATCAATTATATTTGCGGCATGACTAAAGAACAATTGCAGGATTTGAGAGACAGGGTAACGTCTCTGAGGAGGCATCTTTGACGTAGATGCGAAATTAGAAGCCTTAAAAGAAGAAGAAGAAATCACTCTGCTCCCAAGTTTTTGGGACAATCCTAAAGCTGCCGAAAAGGTATTACATGCCATTAAGATTAAAAAAAGCTGGACAGATGCCTATGAAAAAGCAGATGCTGCTGTAGAAGACTCGGCCGTGATGTTAGAGTTTGCGCAAGCTGGTGAAGCAACTGAGGAGGAAATGAAAGCGCAATATCAAGAAACTTTATCGGCTTTGGACGATTTAGAATTTAAGAATATGCTTTCTGCAGAGGAAGATCAGTTGAGTGCAGTTTTACAGATTACTGCAGGAGCAGGAGGAACAGAAAGTTGCGATTGGGCTGGCATGCTAATGCGCATGTACACCATGTGGGCGCAAAAAAATGGATATAAGGTATCGGAGCAGGATTATCAAGAAGGAGATGTTGCTGGAGTTAAAACGGTAACCTTACAGTTTGATGGGGACTTTTCATACGGTTATTTGAAAGGCGAAAACGGCGTACATCGGTTAGTGCGTATTTCTCCGTTTGATGCCAATGCTAAACGTCATACTTCTTTTGCTTCGGTTTTTGTTTATCCTTTGGTGGATGATACTATTGAAATTGATATTAACCCAGCTGAGGTAGAGTTTGAAACTTTTAGATCTGGTGGTGCTGGTGGGCAAAATGTAAACAAAGTAGAAACTGCTGTTCGTTTACACCACAAACCTTCGGGCATTATTATTAAAAACCAAGAATCACGTTCGCAACTGCAGAATAAAGAAAATGCCATGCGATTATTAAAATCTCAGTTATACGAAATTGAATTGCGTAAAAAGATGGAGATTTCTAATGAGATAGAAGGAAATAAAAAGAAAATTGAGTGGGGCTCGCAAATCAGAAATTATGTTTTACATCCTTATAAATTGGTGAAAGATTTAAGAACAGATCATGAAACTTCAAACGCTCAAGCTGTTTTGGATGGGGAATTGGACGAGTTTTTAAAATCTTATTTGATGGAATTTGGAGGAAATAACTAGCCGCTTGAATTAAATAGGAATTAAAATTTCATCAATTTTACTTTAGCTTAAAACTGTTGGAGTAAAATTGGAATACATCTTACAGGTTGTTTACAAATAGTTTACACCTAAATAATGAAATGAGGTAAAAAAAGATTTTCAAAGGATGATACTTTAATTTAATCTTCCAAAACATTTAAAAGTAGTTGTAATTCTTTCGCTTTTTCCATAGCTCCTGCTTTTTCGTAAGAACTTATAAGGTTTCTTAGAACTCTTCTCAAAATATCTGTATTTGAGCAAGGTTCATAAAAAAATTTTTCGGGTTGTATTTTTAATTGACGAAGAAATTGATCAATATCTCGTTTCCCAAAAACATACCCTTTATTAAAAACATTAATATAAAACAGAATTCCATTTTCTTCATCTGTTTTTTCTTGCTCATCTGCGTAAGCTAAAATAAAATGCTGTGGTAAGTTTACCCCATAAATAGGTATATCCAGCTTTTGTGCAATGATAGAATAAATGATTGCCAAAGAAATTTGATTTCCTTTTTTACTTTCCATCACCTCGCTTAGGTACGAGTTTTTTGGGTCTTGATGATTGGTTGTATTTCCTGAAAAGCCGTAAACATTGTAAAAAATATGATTAATCAATTTTATCTTTTCTACAGGGCTAGCCTCATACATCATTTGCAACCAAACATCACGCTTAATGGCTTCTAACTGATTAATGATTTTTTGTTCATTTAAATCAGGATATTGGTATTTATTGATAATTAAAATCCCTCTCAGCAAATCGAAACCCCCACTTTGGTACCATAATGCCAAATCTTCTTTAACATTTTGATATTGAATTTTATGAACTAAATTTTCTATTCTTTCTTGCAATAGTGCGTCAAAAGATTTTTCCCAAGCACTTTCTAAATAATCGATCACTTCATTTCCATAAGATAAAAGTCGATCTTCAATCTGCTCAAAAATTTGAGGATCAGGATCGTCTAATAAAATAATGAGAGAGGCTATTTCTTTTTCGTTAATCATTTTATAAGTATTTAGATTTTAGTAGCAAGAATCAAGGACCTATTTTTACTAATAATTTTTTTTATTCAGCAATGTCTTGAATCTTGTGTCTAGCATCTTATATCAAAATTAGTATTTTCGCAAACTATGTTCAACACTACTTTAGTTATAGGGTACATTAAGCACTTCTTAAGTGCAAAAACACGTCATGGTGTGCACTCTCCTTTTGTATATCGTTTGGTTGATGAAGTAATTTACGATTTTAAAGATAAATCGGAATATTTAGCAATTGAAAAAATACGAAAAAAATTACTCAATGATGAACGTTTTATCACCATAACGGATTTAGGAGCGGGATCACATGTGAATAACCAGAAACAAAAGCAGGTAAAAGCAATTGCAAAAAATGCATTAAAACCAAAGAAATTAGCTCAACTACTCTTTCGATTGGCTAAAGAATTTCAGCCAAAAAATATAATAGAGCTGGGTACTTGCTTAGGTATTACCACTTCATATTTTAAAGCAGCATTTCCTAAAGCTAATGTAATTACGATGGAAGGCTGCCCACAAATAGCAGCTGTGGCAAAAGAGAATTTTCAAGAACTATCATTAGAGCATATTGATTTAGTAGTTGGAAATTTTGATGACCAATTACCCATGATTATAGATACTCAGAAAGAATTAGATTTCGTTTTCATTGATGGTAATCATAGAAAGGATGCCACCTTAAACTATTTCGAATGGTGTTTACCTAAGATTCATGAAAAATCAGTGATGATTTTTGATGACATTTATTGGAGTGAAGGAATGAAAGAAGCTTGGGAACAAATTAAGCAACACCCACAGGTATCTGTAACTATCGATCTATTTTGGATTGGTTTAGTTTTTTTTAAGAAAGATCAAATAAAAGAGCATTTTAAGATCAAATTTTAAACTTAATCTTAAAATGCGCTTAACAATTACTCGCCAGGATGATATTGCCTTTCTACATGTTTAAGCACATCCTCTTTGTAGAATAAAACTTCCTTAAATTTCCCATCAGCGTAAGCTTGAGCTTGATCATCAAAATGTGGAGAATTGATATGACCACTTTCTCCACCTGCCAATAAAGATTTTGCTTTAATTTTAGGGCCAAACTCAACAGCACAAACAAAACTATTCCCACTAACGCCATAACGTTTTTTGGTGCCGTCCATATAGCGACTATTAAAAGATGGTATTTGGCCCCACAAAGCCGATGCAAAACCTATCGGAGTGCTCTCTTTAGCATCATCGTAAGTTAGCTTAATGTCATCCGTTATTCTTTGGTAACGATTTAATTCACCCCAAGGCATTTCCCATTTCCCAAATTTACCTTGCAATTCATTTATGGTTTCGGTTAAAGTTGCTAGCAATTTTTCGGGACTTGCCGTTTTTGCAAATTCATGGGTTTTTTCAACTTGGTCTTTTTCGCCAGCATCAATATAAACTTGCATAATTGATGGACTTAATTTTTGTGCCCATTCAATAGCTAAAGTTGTGGCAATTGAATTTAACCCCGAATGGTAATCCCATTTTTTTAAAACCTCTATTGGTTCTTTTAGGTTTGGATAGGCATCGGCTTTGGCCTGGTAAGCATTTAATAAAGGTGGAATTAGAACTTCAAAAGCCGATAAATAAGTATTATACCCAGTTTCTATAGTTTTATCTATGGTAAATTGATGCTCTTGATTCAGTATTTTTACAGCATTAATTCCACGGAAGTTTTCTCCATCAGGCGCCATGTAAGAAAGGTAATCACTCTTTTTAGGGCTGTAAATCCCTGCTGATGAAAAAGGGGTAGAATTACAGTTTTGTAACCAACCATTTTTTGGATTATAAACATGAACGCTTTCGTTAACAGTATGTAATCCTTGATAGGCTGTCGCGGATGTTGATCCATCTACCGGTTTTGTCCAATCATATTTAGGGTCTCTTTTTGGGATATGATTGCCATGCCAATACGCAATATTCCCATCTCTATCAGCAAAAACAGTGTTATTCGATGTGTTAGCCAGCATATCCATAGCTTTTGTATAATCTGCTAAACCTTTAGCTTTTGTTCTAACCCAACTTTGTACCAAACTTTTTGCTGCTCTGTTATAAGAAGTTAAGCTGATCCATTTTCCATCTCTTTTGGCCATTACAGGCCCGTGATTGGTGAAGTAGGTAGTGAAATCTTTATGCTTCATCTTCCCTTCTTCTAAATATTTAATGGTCATTTTCTTTTGAATAACTGGATTTAACTTTCCATCATACTCATAAAATAAGTCATTGCCTTTAGAAACTATCTTTTCTATATATGCATCAGAAACATCAACGTTATTGGAAGTATGCATCCATCCGCAATAATCATTAAAACCCTGATAAATGAAAAACTGTCCCCAAGTTACAGCACCATAAATACGTAAACCTTCTTCGCTACTCATTTCAACCTCCGGGCGGAAAAAGAAAGTTGTATGAGGGTTGATGTATAAAATAGAATTTCCAGAAGCTGTATTTTGAGGTGCTATTGCAAAACCGTTTGAACCAGTTTGGTGGTCATATTGCTTAGGTACAATGGCTCCGGTTTCTTTTTCCCCAGAATAAAAGTTTTTTAATTCACCAATGGTTAAATCAGCAGTGCTTATTGCACCAATGCTGCCATCTGTCCATAGATAAGGATACCACGGTTTAAACTTTGTTAAAAGAGCTGGTTTTATTTTTGGATGCGTATACAAATAATAATTAATTCCATCTGCATAAGCGTTTAATAATTGCTTCATCCAAGGTTCAGAACTATTGTAATCTGCAATAGCTTCTGTAGAGTCAACAAGCAAACGTATTTGTAAATCATTGTAGATATCTTTTTCACCATTTACTTCAGATAATCTACCTAACTTTTCTACATAATTCATTTCTACACGATTGAAATCGTCTTCGCATTGCGCATATAATAATCCAAAAACTGCATCAGCATCTGTTTTACCATAAATGTGCGGAACACCATAATGGTCTCTAATGATTTCTACTTTTTGGGCTTGCGCTTTCCAGTTTTTAATTTCCTCTTTTGTGAATTTTTGAGCAAAGAGTAGAGATGGGAAACAAATTAATAGCAACAGTTTTTTCATTTGTTATGGATTGAAATATGAACAGCATAATTTAGGCAAAAATAAAGGAGTTCAAAAAATTGAACTCCTTATAAAATGAGATATGATTATAATTGTTACTTAAAATGCCTCACCTAAAGAAATATATAAGCCTGTAATCCTTTTTTCGTTTATTGGTTTTTCTCCCCAAGCATAGTCTACTCTTAACGCAATACTTTTATCTAGGTCAAAAAATATTCTGGCGCCTAAGCCATAGTTTGGTTTTAAGTCTCTTTGGGGTAAAAAGCCGTTTTTATAAACAGAACCACCTCCGCCAAAGGCAACCAATCCAAACCTGTCTATAATTCTATACCTTAATTCAGCTTGTAAAGCCATGTAATTTTTATCTCTATATCGCCCTATATAGTAACCACGCATTACTTGGTCGTTTCCCATTTGCCTTAACATATAAAAAGGAATGGCTTGTTTGCTATTGATGGTTTCGTAAAACAACTGAGTTCCTAAAGTAAGTTTTTTAGAAAGGGACTTAAAGTATCTAGCATCAGCAGTTAAAAAATCACCAGTAAAATTGTTGCCGCCAAAAAAATCAGGAGCATAGCCGTATCTTATTCTACCATAAAAACCTTTCGTGGTGTAAGTATTACTATTTCTTGTATCTAATAACTGGGTAATCTTAAAAAAAGCATACTTTCCGCCATCTTTATCAACTAAATTTGCTTGGTTTTCTAAATCAAATACGCCGCCTAATTCTTTATCTTTAAAACTCAATGATTCAAATTCAAATCCAATTCCCGGATAATAAGATTTTGTTAATTGTTTTTCTACTTCTACATTAAATCGTAATCTCTTTTGCACTACTAAATCTTCATCAGCTTTGAGCGTGTTACTCCCTAGTGCATAAAAATTAAAAGGGATATTGGAAAATCTTGCCTCATAAATCTGATGCCATTTATTCCCCCTACTCCAAATATCACCTTTACTAGATATCTGACTTACTCCTTTTGTACTTGTAAAAGCCACTCCATAAATTTGTGAGGCTCTAATGGTGCTATCAGTTTTATCTACATAAAAAGAATAAATTCCTGCGGCGCCAAACTCAAAACCAGCCTCTTGGGTATAACCAAATATTGGAACAGGCAAAAAGCTATTGTGTCTGGTCGTATCACTCGAGAATAATTTCGCTAAAATTTTCTTTTGTGCAAAAGAATAGTTGGCAATAATTACTGCAATAAATAACGTGTACAGTTTTTTTTTCTTCATAGGATGCAAATATTGGATTATTTTTTTTGCAAAAATCAAAACATTACGCAATCCTTAATATTTTGACAAGTTAAATACACTAAACTCAATCAGTAAAAAATCATCTAAAATCTTATTTTTGCATAAAAATTAAAGACATGAGTCAGGAAAGAGGTCCAATTTCACAATTTATAGAGAAGAATTATCTTCATTTTAATGCCGCAGCATTGATGGATGCAGCAAAGGGTTACGAAACACACTTATTAGAAGGTGGTAAAATGATGATTACCCTTGCAGGCGCTATGAGTACAGCAGAGTTGGGAATTTCATTAGCTGAGATGATTCGCCAAGATAAAGTAGCCATTATTTCTTGTACAGGAGCTAATTTGGAGGAGGATATTATGAACTTGGTCGCACATTCTCACTATAAAAGAGTGCCTAACTACCG
>JBKJLB010000085.1:0-5735 GCA_046597075.1 Pelobium sp. | reverse complement strand
CATATCTTTAAATTAATTCATCGCAAAATTAATATGATTCAAATCCACGAAAATATCTCATTAAAAAACTTCAACACTTTTGGTATTGAGGCTTATGCCAGATATTTTGTGGAGATTAATCATAAAGACGAATTAGTAGAGCTTTTCGAAGATCCAAAGTGGGTACAAATACCCCGATTGGTGATGGGTGGTGGAAGCAATATGCTTTTTACGAAAAACTTCGATGGACTAGTTATCCGCATTAATATACGAGGAATTGAACACCGTATCAATCATGAGGAAGTAGTGGTAGAATCTGGAGCGGGTGAAGTTTGGAACGATTTGGTGAATTACTGTGTGAATTGGGGCTTTGCAGGAATGGAAAATCTAAGTTTAATTCCTGGTTCGGTGGGCGCTTCGCCTGTTCAAAATATTGGCGCTTACGGTGTAGAATTAAAAGATATTTTTGAAAGTTGTGAAGCTTTTGAGATTTCCACAGGAGATTTTAAGCATTTCGATAAAGAAAGTTGCAAATTTGAATATCGCGAAAGCATTTTCAAACAAAATCTTAAAGGTAAATTCATCATCACCTCTGTGAAATTCAAACTGTCTACTCAACAAAAAATTAATATCAGCTATGGCGCCATTACTGATGAGTTAAACAAAAGGGGAATCACAAACCCTACTATAAAAGACGTTTCGGTTGTAGTTTCTGCTATCCGAGTATCAAAATTACCTGATCCATCAACCATTGGGAATGCAGGTTCATTTTTTAAAAATCCTATCGTATCAAAACAAAAATTTGATCAAATACACGAGCAATTCCCTGAAATTGCCCACTATTTGGTAAACAACGGCATCAAACTGGCTGCCGGTTGGTTAATAGAACAGTGTAGCTGGAAAGGTAAAGTTGTAGGAAATACTGGTACATGGAAAAATCAGGCTTTGGTTTTGGTTAATCATGGGAATGCAACTGGAGACGAAGTTTTTAAGCTATCTGAGGCTATCATCCTATCTGTAAAAGAAAAATTCGCTATTACCTTAGAACGCGAAGTCAACATTATTTGAGGAAGATTATTTAACATTTTTGTTACAATTCATTTGAATCGATTAAGCCAACATTTCGAAATATTGCCTTTTTGGAACAAAATTTGATGTTTTAAAGGTGTTCAAACATTTTGTTTAAGCATTATCAATAAAATGTTAAACAAAAACTTGCGAATCTCAAACTCGTTTGTTACTTTTGTTTAAGCAATTCATAATAAAGTTAAACAAAATGACAAAGATAGAATTTAATACCCTCGTAATGCGTCAAGCTCCATCTTTAAAAATGTACGCTCTTCATTTCACTCATGATAGTGATGACGCCAATGATTTGGTACAGGATACTTTATTGAAAGCAATAACTTATTACAATAAATTTAAAGAAGGAACTAATTTGAAGGGTTGGTTATATACCATCATGAAGAATACCTTCATTAATAATTATCGTCGATTTGTGAAGATAAGTACGTTTGTAACCAAGACAGATGAAATTTCATCATCTCAGCTTTCTTTTAGCGCTACAAACAACGGAGGTGAACAAAAATTTGTAATGGATGATATTAAAAGTGCATTATCGAATTTACAGCAGGAATACTATGTGCCTTTCACTATGTATTTCGAAGGATTTAAATACCATGAGATTGCAGATCACTTAGAAATACCGATTGGTACTGTAAAAACTAGAATTCACGTGGCCAGAAAATTGCTTAAAAAAGATTTGAGTGCATACGACAAAAAAGTAAACACAGTAGCAGCCTAACACGCTTTTCTTAACTCATCATATATATTAAAAAAACGCTTTACCTCCCCGGTAAGCGTTTTTTTTATTCCTTTACTTCTCAATATTCACCTTTAACTTGTTAAGCCCTTTTTCATAGTCTTTTCCAAGCATCCCATCCATCATCAGTCCCATCCATTTGTCAACAATTCCTTTATTTACACCATCATAAATCCAACTTACTTTTGTTGAGTCTCCTAGCTGCTCAAACTTAAAGTTGTTTTCTGCTTTGGCTTCAAATGGCTTTATGAATGTAAGCTCTTGATAAATTGCACTGTAAGGTTCTAACTTTGTGACTACAAAATTTCCTTCTCCAACTTCCTTACCAACCCAGGCATATTTTTCTCCAACCTCTCCGTTTGGACCACTAATAACAATTTTGGCAGTAGGTTCTGCTTCGTACCAAGGGCTCCAATCATTAAAACTGGCAAAATCTAATACATAATTGTAAGCTACAGAGTCAGCAGTGGCAACCATTACAGAGCGTTCGACCCGAGAATTCTTAGGTAAAAAGAAACTTCCTACCACAATTACTAAAGCGATAATTACTATTATCGAAAGTAAAATTTTAATAAATTTCATAATCTAAAGGTTTTTGACAGATTAAATCTAACGGTAATCCTTTGAAATTCAAAATTTTACGATACTTACTTTAATATCTTTTCAACTTCTTGAGCCACCACCTGACCAGAAATTAAAGACGGAGGTACGCCGGGACCAGGAACAGTTAATTGACCAGTAAACATTAAGTTTTTTATCTTTTTCGCCCTCATAGCAGGTTTAAAAAATGCAGTTTGTGGAAGTGTATTTGCCAAACCATAGGCGTTTCCTTTGTAAGAGTGATAATCAGCTGTAAAATCATTCATGGCATAGCTACGCTTCAACAACTCATGACCTCGTACTTTTTGCCCTGTGATTCTTTCAAATCTATCCATCATAATCTGGTAGTATTTCTCTCGCAATTCGTCAGAATCTTCTAAACCTGCTGCAAGAGGAATTAAGAAAAATAAGTTTTCTTTACCTTTTGGTGCGCCAGATAAATCTGTTTTTGTAGTACAAGAAACGTAAAATAAGGGTTTAGAAGGCCATTGGGGGTGCGTATAAATTTCTTTTGCGTGTTGATCTAAATCTTCGTCAAAAAATAAATTATGATGTTGGATACCTTCAATTTGATGATCTAAACCCACATAAAACAAAAGCGATGATGGAGACATCACCCGTTTATCCCAATAACTTTCATTATAATTTCTATATTCTGGCGCTATTAAATTTTGTTCTATGTAGTGATAATCTCCAGCTGCAACCACAAAATCAGTATCGAAATCTCTTGTCGATGTTTTTAAGGTTTTTGCAACTCCATTTTCAATCTCAATATTTTTTACTTCTGTGTTTAAAACAATCTTTACACCTTGCTCTTCGGCAACTTTAACCATTGCCTTCACAATTTCATTCATTCCGCCCATTGGATACCATGTCCCCATTGCTAAATCGGCATGATTCATTAAGCTGTACATTGCCGGAATTTTTTGAGCTGTAGCACCCAAAAATAAAACTGGAAATTCTAAAAGCTGAATCAACTTTGGATTGGTGAAATATTGTCTCACATGTTTACTCATTGGCTTTAACATATGAATTCGCAAGCTTTCCAACATCATCCTGATATCTATAAACTCGGTAATAGAATGCGAAGGCCTGAAAACATAATCGCTCATTGCGGTTTTATATTTATAGGCAGCTTGCTCCATAAATTTCCTTAAACCAACACTACTCCCCTTTTCATATTTCTCAAAAAGTGCTTCTAACTCCTGCATATTAGCAGGGATATCCATCCATTCTTGTTCACCAAAATAAACTCGATAACCAGGATCTAATCTTTTTAAATCGTAAAAATCACTTACTTTTTTTCCGAAAAGGGCAAAATAATTTTCAAAAACATCAGGCATCCAATACCAACTTGGACCCATGTCAAATTTAAAACCCTCGCTTTCCCAAACTCGGGCTCTCCCACCTGGTTGATTGTTTTTTTCGATTATGGTGACTTGATAACCTTTTTTTGCTAAGACTGATGCAGCCGCTAACCCGGCAAAGCCAGAACCAATAACGTGAACTCTTGATGAATGATGCATGATGATGATAAATCTAAAAATAAGCTTTTTGTTTCAACTCATTTCAAACAAAAATTGATAAAAAAATGTATTTTGGTAAAATAAACTTTTTCTCCTTTATGGATCTTTACAATGAAACCTGTTTAGAGTGCAGTAAAATAATTACGCAGAAATATAGCACTTCTTTCAGTATGGGTATTAAGGCTTTTGATCAAAAGTTTCAATATCCTATTTATGCAATCTATGGTTTTGTACGCTTTGCCGATGAAATTGTAGATACTTTTCATGATAAAGACAAAGTAAAGTTAATTACTAAGTTTAGAGAGGACACCAAATCTGCAATAGCTGAAAAAATTAGTTTAAACCCAGTTCTACAATCTTTTCAAGAGGTAGTAAATAATTATCACATCGAATTTGACTTGATCAGTGCCTTTTTGAAATCTATGGAGATGGATTTAGACAAAACCTCTTATACCGACGATAGCTATAAAGAATACATTTATGGCTCGGCAGAAGTTGTGGGCTTAATGTGTTTGCGGGTTTTTTGCGAAAGAGATGAAATATTGTATCAAAAACTGTTACCAAAAGCTAGGAGTTTAGGTTCTGCATTTCAAAAAATAAACTTCTTACGAGACATAAAGTCTGATTATGAAGAACGTGGACGTACTTATTTCCCAAAAGTAGATTTCACTAAATTTACCGAACAGGATAAAAAATTAATAGAGACCGATATAAAAGCTGATTTCGACGATGCTTTTGAAGGTATTAAAAATTTGCCTAAAGGCTCAAAATTAGGAGTTTACATTGCTTATGTTTATTACCTACAACTTTTTAAAAAAATCAAAAATACACCTGCTTTAACCATTGCAAATAAAAGAATCAGGGTGTCTGATACGCACAAATTATTTTTGATGGCACAGGCTTTGGTTAAAAGTAAATTAAACTACGTTTAGGTTTTTATCGTTAATAAGAACAAAAATTAAATTTAGCATGAAACTTATAGCCACCATTATATTATTTACCCTACAAATTGCAAACTTAAAAGCTTACGATATAAAGCAAATAAGAGCAGATTATGTTACCGCGATAAACGATAGCGAAAAGGCCGACCAGCTTTGCAATCATCTCCAAAACATTAAAAATCCTGACCCACTTATTTTAGCCTATTTAGGTTCGGCACAAGCCATAAAAGCAAAACACGCTTGGAATCCAGTAAATAAACTTAGCTATATTAAAAAAGGATTTGGAACTATTAATGCGGCGGTAAGTAAAGCCCCAGAAAATTTAGAAGTACGTTTTTTACGTTTTAGTCTCGAGTTTTACGTACCCGGATTTTTAGGTTATAGTAAAAATTTGACAGCCGATAAAAATAAAATTATTGATTTATTAAGCAAACAAACACCCATAAAGCTAGACGTAGACAAAACCATTTTAAAAAACATGGTTTACTTTATGATTGATAGTAAATTGTGCTCTACACAAGAAATTGCAATTTTAAAAAGAGTGCCCACTGCATGAAACAACAGTACACCTATTTAATCATCAATGTTTTAACAGTATTTTTTCCTATTGTTTTATCATTTGATAAAAAGGTGCATTTTTACAAAAAGTGGAAATTTATTGCTCCTGGTTTGGGATTATCAGGCCTTCTATATTTAGTTTGGGATTATATTTTTACCATCAAAAATGTATGGTCTTTTAATGATGAGTATATTTTAGGCATTAAATTTTTCAATCTTCCGCTAGAAGAAATTCTCTTTTTTATCACCGTTCCTTTTGCTTGTATTTTCATTTACGAATGCTTAATTAGCTACTTAAAAATCAATATC
>JBKJLB010000406.1:0-5189 GCA_046597075.1 Pelobium sp. | reverse complement strand
CTAACCCGAGAAAAAATGCATCTTTGCCGTTTTTGAGGTCAACTGCCGGGCCAAAGCCACTTTTATCATAAGTAAAATTGTTAGGAAGATATTCGTTTATCCAAGTGCCATTAGAGGTGCGTACTTTTGTACTCGAGGTAGATACGAAGGTATTATCTGGCGTATCATAAAAAATTGTTGTTCCGTTTTCAGACTCGTTTGCCATGTAGTCTTTACCTTCACCGCCAACAAACTTAATTTTAATAGGTCTATCTGATTTTCCTACAACATTTACACTATCATTTCCATCTAAAAGATAAAAGTTTATTTCTCTAGTTAAATCATTGTCGAAATTCCTTTCGTATGTTTTTTTGTCAATCTCTCCATCTTTTTTTGTCTTGAATATTTTAACCAAGGTGCTATCCTTTCCTCTGTTCACCTCTACATATTCGTATTTATCAGATCCTGAAATGGTAACTTCTTTTGCTAATACTTTATAATACTGCTCGGCAGTTTCTACCAAACGGTCTCTACGTGATTTCAATTTGTCAGTAAGTTCTTTACCTGTAAGGGCATAAGCAGCTGGAGGCATCAGTTTAACAGATTTTTCAATCACCTCGTCAGTTAGCTGTTCTTTCATTTTTTTAGAAATTTTCAACCAATCGGCCATAGAAAGTTCATTCAATAGGTTACGATCTAAATTTCTAGCGGCGATAGAAAGTTGTGCAGGATCTTTTATTTTAGCCTCGAATGATTGTATATCCGGAACAAAACCACTTAATATTTTTGGAACAATACCATCAAACTTTGTAAAAACTTGATCTCTATCCCTAGGGATAGGTTTATATAATTCACCCTTACCCTTTTTTTCAAACTCGGCCCAACGCCATTGGTCTTCGTGTCGATCCCAATCACCCACAAGAAAATCAAATAACCTTGCTGTCAAAAAACTTTTCTGATCAACAGAGTTATCATTATCCTCTTTTAGTTGCTCATACATGGTCTCTGTACTTACAGCATTTTTTGTATATCCAAAATCCTTAAATGCTGATAAATCTTCATCAGGTCTTATTTCAATAATACCAGCCCGTCCACCAACTTCATTCAAATAGGGGCCTAATAAACTAGAATAGGGCATGTAAACAACCTGCGGATTAGTATGAAATACGCCTACGGCAGTTGCTAAACCAGGAATTACTAAAGCCCCAAAAGGATGAGCAGAAGAGATTTGATCTTGCACAATTTGATCTGCAAAGGTAGTTTGTAAACCTTCAGGCAATAAAGAAGATGGATCTTTATCTATGGTTCTAAATTGATATTGTATTTTATCTTTGCCTTCTAGTCGTAATGAAATTGTTTGATTTCCACCTCCTAATTGTAATGGGGTAAGTCCTCCGGCAAAGGTGGTTAAATCTAAATATGGAATTTTGATTGGTGTAGCCCAAACAGTTCGATAATGCTCTCCAAATATCGTTTGTTTAAATTTTGAAGCTTCATATTGATCGCCAACTGCCATAACTTTTACTGAGTCTTTATAGCTAATTTGCTTTTCTTCCAATATTTTGGCCTTTGTTGTAGGTAAAGAATACAAAGGAGATCTATAAACCAAAGTTCCTTTACTACCATCTCCTTCAGGCTCCCAAAACTCCACCCAACATTGTCCGTTTTTATAATAATTTAATCGGGCAAAACCCTTTGTTCCGTGACCAAAAAGAGCATCATTTCCTTTAAACAAGGCGCTATTTTTACTTCCGGCACCACTAATTATTTGGTTTATATTTTTATACCGGGTTAATTGTAGGGCATGTTCATGGCCTGAAGCAATCACCAGATTTTTTTGGTCGGCAAATAGAGTTAGTAATCTGGTTTTTAGTTCTTGATACTTTTTATTCGAAATATCCTGACGAGACAAACCGTACTGCCTTAACAAAGGATAAACTGAACCAAGTACTGGTAAAGGAATATATAAATTATCGCGTACAAGTGTTAATGGAAAGAAGTAATCTAATAGTGTAAAATAACCACCATGTTTTCCATTAGAGAATAAAGGATGATGTTCAGTAAAAACAATGTTTTTATTTTTATTTCTTATTAAAATATCTTTTATTCTAGCAATTAATTGGTCTTCTGTTTCTACACTACATCCTTGTTCGTAGCGATCAGAGCGACTAAATTTTGTTAACCACCACTCGCTATCTATGGCAATTATTACTAGGTTACCGTTCATCTGAACTTCAACTGGGCCAGCGCAACCATTACTTGGCAGAAATACATCAGTACTATCTAAATAATTTTCAACGAATTCTTCTTCTCTCTTTAAAGTGGCTAAACCACCAGGACGGCTTTTGCGCCAATCGTGGTTGCCAGGAATAAATATTCTTTTACCCTTAAAATTTTTCACCACCTTCATTTGCTCTGTGATGTATTGCTCTTTTACCTTTCTGTCAAATGCGTCAGGCTCAGGCATCCCATCGTCATAAATATTATCCCCCATAAAAATAACGGCATCTTTTGGGTTCGATAATTTTTGGATGATGGTATCTTGTGTGTTTTTAACTATAGTATCCGTTTTATACATCTGCGACTCCATTAATTTTAGAGTAGGTTCTTGTTTATCTATTGAAGGTTTTCCAACATCACCAATAAGAAACACGGTATAGTCTAATTCTAAAGAATCAGGATTATTAGCTTTTTGCCAATCTTTCTCACTTTTTGCAAAAAACGGTTTATAAGATGTACAAGCGGCAAAAAAGAAAATTGCAATTATTAATGTAATGTATAGTTGAGTAGTAGTTTTATTTAACATATAATTCTTTTATTTTGATAATATTACCAGTTTCATTTTTTGCTTCATTAGAAATATATAATTCTCCTTTTGAGTTAAAACTTATTCCTTCGGGTTGCCTAAACTCTTTTCCTTTAAAAGGCACAATCTTTAAAAAATTCCCTTTTTTATCTAAAACAATAATGATATGGTTGATAGAAGATAAAATATAAAGATTTCCTGTTAAAGGATGAAATGCCATAGCAGAGGGTTTAACAACTTCTGTTAGGTTTTTGTTGCCTAAAGCTTTCAAAAACTTTTTAGACTCTTCTTCTAAAGGGCCGCCTTTATAGCTGTCTTCGATATCTTTTATTCTGATTTTATAAAACGGATTTTTATCCAACTCCTTTGTTTTTAAAGAAAATCGATAAATATTTTTCTCTTTTTTTTCCTCGTCATCATTGTCAAGGTTATGGTCTTTTACAGCTAACAAAAGAGATTGGTTTACGGAGTCATAAGCAATACTTTCTATATTGTTCCTTTTATCGAGCGGTGTTTTGTAATGTTCAATTTTAGGTTTTACGGAATCGAAGTCATTGATTTCAAAAATGCTCCCATTGCTTTCAATAATATATATTTTGTCATCAACCCTTACCAAGTCTTCGTAATCACCGTCTTTTGCAAATTCGAATTTTCTTAAAATCTCTTTTCTATTAATATTAAAGAAATAAAGTAAGCCATGTTCATCTTCTATAGCAGCAACTACACTATCATTAATAAAAGTGATACCAGATATTTCTTTAAGTTCTTTAGGGACTTCAATAATTTCGTTGTTTTCTTTTGTAGGTGCTAATTTAGCTTTTGAATCACTATTTTGAGAATTTCCTTGTCCAAAACAGGAGCAAAGAATTAAACTTAAACAACATAGTACAATTTTATACATTTTTTGGATTTATATTTGCGTATTAAATTCGGAATCAAATCCTATACCATATATATATAATTGTAAAATAACATTTAAATTATGAAGAGTTCTCATCAAATAGAAGATATTTCTAATTACGTTTTTAAGCTGTTTAAGGAAGAATTGCCTGAAAATTTTATTTATCATAATTTTATTCATACCGAACAAACAGTAAATGCGGTCGAAAAAATTTCTGCAGAATGCGATTTAAGTGATGAAGAAAAAGAGAATCTAATTATTGCAGCGTGGTTTCATGATACAGGGTACACTAGAGATCGTGAAGCACATGAGAAAGAGAGTGTTAAAATTGCACACAAATTTTTAGATGAGATTTTAACAGAAAATAGGTTTAAACAGATTGAAAAACTGATTTTAAGCACCAAAAATGGTGCAGAGCAGAAAGATTTGTCTGAAGAAATTTTACATGATGCTGATTTTGTAAATATTGGTAAAAAGAAGTTTATGGAACGGGCAGAGCTTCTGAGATGCGAGTGGGAGAAAATTAATAATATGACTTACTCGGATTTGGAATGGGCAGAACTTCAGTTAAATTTTTTAATAAGTAAAAAATTTAAAACAACAGCTGCAGTGTCTATTTACGGAAATAATAGAGAAAAGAATATTAAAAAACTAAGGCAATCTATCGAAGAATTAAAAACTGACCAGTATAAGCTACAGTTGAAGGAGGATGGTGTAAAAGCAAAGACAAATAAAGAGGGTAGAGGTATAGAAACATTATACAGATCGGTATATGGATATCACATGAACTTAAGCTCTATGGCAGATCAAAAAGCGAACATCATGATTAGTATTAATACTATTGTGGTTTCGGTAATTATTACGCTGTTTGGTTCTGGTTATACTTTCGCCGAGATTGGTTCTTTTCAGCATGTAAGGTTTGTTTTTCCTATGGCATTTTTAGTGATTAGTAGTTTAGTTTCGGTTACTTTTGCAATCATATCCGCCAGGCCAAACGTCACAACTAAGGAAAAATTCGAGTTAAATAATAAAAGTAGCAGTATTCTCTTTTTTGGAAATTTTGCTCAGCTTCAACTCAAAGAGTTTGTTGACCACATTAGAA
The DNA here is from genome assembly GCA_046597075.1 of Pelobium sp. Taxonomy (GTDB): domain Bacteria; phylum Bacteroidota; class Bacteroidia; order Sphingobacteriales; family Sphingobacteriaceae; genus Pseudopedobacter. Next base: position 401 of record JBKJLB010000406.1, on the reverse strand, counting down.
CATTGAAAGATCAAAAAGATGAATTATATGATAGTATGACAATAGATATCTATCATTTAGGAGGTGTGCTTGTGAGAAAATACAAGCTTTTAAAGTGGTCTTATAATATTTTTATGATTGGATTAATTGTTTGTGCAATTAGCTTTTTAGTAATAATGGTTTATTCATACTAATATTTTCGCATTCATATAAAGAAATGTAGGAATATTTTGTTAAACCAAAGTGCTCATATTCATCAGCACCATCTCTTAAGTTTTTCCAGTTAAACCATTTGGATACTACTTTTTGATCCTTAAGTGTTTCTGTATACTTATCTGTTAGTAAAATATAGCTGGGTTCTTTGATGCTGTTTTTTAATAATTTATGAACTAAAATTACATCTTCTCCAAATAGTTTTACAC
>JBKJLB010000161.1:0-9512 GCA_046597075.1 Pelobium sp. | reverse complement strand
AAATACTTGGAAACTTACTGTTAAACTAGATAATGATAAGGCAAATGTTTACTATTTCGAAAAAACATATCCTAATTTATTGGTGAAACAAAATACTTGGGATAACAGAAACTTGGTTTTGCTTAAAACTTCTCGCTATGCGTACTGGAAACATTAAAATTCTTCTAACTGGGTTAATCTTCTTGGTGGCTTGTGGCAATGCCGAGTCTCAAAAAAGAGATGATGTTGAAGTGAAATTTAATTATGAGGCAACAGGAAAAAAAATATCTGGCGTAAATTTCACAGCCCCTTCAAGGGCAATTGATAGTTCATGGACGGGATCATTGCAGAAAATTAATGCCAGTTGGGTGGCTTTAGTCCCTTTTGCTTTCAGCCGACCTAGTGAACCTAATGTGTTTTATGATGGTAATCGACAGTACTGGGGAGAATCTTTAGAAGGAATCAGAACAAATATTAAGCAAGCTCATGCAGCAGGATTAAAAGTGATGATTAAGCCACAGGTTTGGATGCAACGCGGTTGGATTGGTGATTTTGATTTGGATACAGAAGAACAATGGAAAATATGGGAAGCTGATTATGAAAAATATATTATGCTTTTCGCCGAATTAGGCGCTAAAGAGAATGCAGAAATGATTTGTATAGGAACCGAATATAGAAATGCAGCTAAAAAACGTCCTCAATTTTGGATTAAATTAGCTACGGATATTCGTAAAATATATAAGGGAAAACTGACTTATTGTGCAAATTGGGATGATTATCATGACGTTAAATTTTGGAAAAGTTTAGATTATGTAGGAATGAGTGGTTATTTCCCGCTCTCCGAAGCGCAAACTCCTATAGTTACTGATTTAGAGAAAGCCTGGAAGCCCATTAAAGAGCAATTAAGATCATTTAGCCAAAAAGAAGGCAAGCCTGTCCTATTTACCGAGTATGGTTACCGAAGCATGGATCAGGCTGCATGGCGTAGCTGGGAGATGGAATACCAAGAACGACCAGTGAATAACCTAGCACAAGCTAATGCTTACGAGGCTTTATTTAAAAGTTTATGGGGCGAGAAATGGTTTGCTGGTGGTTTCGCTTGGAAATGGTACAGCTCTTTTCGAAGAATAGATCCAATTAACAATCATGATTGGACACCACAAAATAAGAAAGCAGAAGAGGTGATGAAAATTTATTACGGTAAATAATTAATGGACTGAATATTGCAGTTATTAAATAAGTCTGAATTTTATGATTATTCTTATACAACCATTTTACGATGAAGGTTTTGAGTATTATTTTCAGAATAAATTTAGTCAATTAAGAGTTTAAAAAAACCTCATAAAATCATGAATTTCGGCGCTTTAGCGATACTTCTTTTATTTAATCTAGCTTTTTATAATACTCCTGTTTCATATACATCAGAAGATCAGAAAATTTTGGGTAAATGGATGTCTGAAGAAAAGAATGTGATGGTTAATGTTTATAAACAGGGGGAAGAATTTAAGGCCAAAGTTATTTGGTTCGATGATTCTGATGATCCATCAAGACCAATGAAAACACGTTGTGATACACATAATCCAAATAAAGAATTAAGATTAAAAAAGATTTTAGGGATGGATGTCCTCAAAAATCTGAAATATAATCCTAAAACAAACAGGTGGGAGGATGGCGTTATTTATGATGCCAATTCAGGTAAGCATTGGAGCTCTGTTGTTTATTTCAATAAAAAAGGTTTATTAGAAGTAAAGGGATTTTGGAAATTCGAATTCCTTTGCAAAACCATCGCCTTTCAAAGAGTAGAATAGCTTTTAAAGCTTTTTTCTTTCGTCTCTAAATTTATATTTCAACTTAAATTAAACAGTATTTTCACTTTGATTTTTCATCATTTGGTTGACTGATTAATGGGACAAAAAACCCCTAAAAAACGTTAAGCTCCAAACGGGGAGAGTGGAGCTTAAACTAACCAATTATAAACCTAAATTAAACGATAGGATATTTTAAAATGTAATGAGGTATTCCTCTAATTACATGGTGTAAAAGTAACACTAAGCTTTAAATAAATTGTCAACTTTTTGTAATCAAATTGTTAAATATTATTAAATAAAAAATTATAAAACCATCCTGTTAAGTAATAAATAACAGATCTTATGTTTTATTTTAAAATTTGAAATTCATACAACTTTTTTGATTGTTATTTTATGATTTTATTAAAATTGACTTTCTTTTTAAAGAACTAAATTATTATTCAATTTAAACGGAATAGTTATTATTGTACCCATGAGTGATTTCATTTTATCTATAAAAAATATGGTTTGTCCTAGATGCATTAAGGCGGTAAGGGATGGTCTTCAAAATTTAGGATATCATGTTAAAGAAATAAATTTAGGAACAGCAGTAGTGGATGGTCATGTTAATAAACATGAAATTCAAACAATGCTTTTAGAAAATGGATTTGAATTATTGGATGATAAAGACCAACAATTGGTAAATAAAGTGAAGTCGTCCATTATAAATTTAGTTCAAAACCAACTATCAACATCAAATCAAAACCTTTCGGATTACCTTTCTAACCTGCTTAAGGTAGAATATAATATCTTAAGTCATTTATTTTCTTCTGTTGAAGGCGTCACATTAGAGAAATACTACATTTTACAAAGGGTTGAAAAAGTAAAAGAACTGCTCGTTTACAATGAGTTAAATTTGAAGGAAATTGCATTTCAGTTAGGTTTCAGTAGTGTAGCGCATCTATCAAGTCAGTTTAAAAAAGAAACGGGTTTTACTGCCTCACATTTTAAAAAAGTTGGTTTATCAAAGCGTAAATCAATAGATCACTTGCTTTAAATTATATAACACATACTCTTCATTATATAACAGTACAATTTTTGTTACAGGTATCTTTGATTTATAATTTAAAGAAAGATGGCTGAAGTAAAAAAAATATTTCCGGTTACTGGTATGTCTTGTGCTGCTTGTGCAATTAGTATAGAAAGTATGGTTTCTAGTGTTTTAGGGGTTAAGAGTGCAAGTGTTAATTATGCGAATCAGGCTTTGCAAGTTACTTATGATGAAAAGATAGTTGATCCAAAGGCTTTCAAAAATGCAGTAATATCCATAGGCTATGATTTATTAATTAACGAACAAACAGCTAAGGAAGAACAGGAAGAAATCTATCATCACTATCTACATCAATTAAAAACAAATATTATTTGGGCAATTAGTCTTACCATTCCATTGGTTGCCATTGCCATGTTCTTTATGGATATTCCTTATGCGAATATCATCATGCTTATTTTAAGTACTCCCGTAGTTTTTATATTCGGAAGATCTTTTTTTATTAATGCTTTCAAACAGGCTAAACATGGTAAAGCAAACATGGATACGCTGGTTGCATTAAGTACGGGTATTGCTTGGTTATTTAGCGTTTTTAATACTTTTTTTGGTGATTTCTGGCGTTCCATTGGTTTAATGCCCCATGTGTATTTTGAGATTGCAGCAGTGGTTATTGTATTTATTATGTTGGGTAAATGGTTAGAAGAAAATGCTAAATCTAATACTTCCCAAGCGATTAAAAAACTAATTGGCTTGCAGCCTAAAACGGTGACGATAATTAAAAATGGTAAAGAGCTTATTCAAAAAATTGAAGATGTTGCCATTGGAGATGAAATTTTGGTGAAATCAGGAGAGAAAATTCCTGTGGATGGTTTAGTGAATAATGGGGATTCTTATGTGGATGAATCGATGATTTCTGGTGAACCTATCGCAGTGGCTAAATCAAAAGATTCGAAAGTCTTTGCAGGAACTATTAATCAAAAAGGCAGTTTTAGTTTTATAGCAGAAAAAGTAGGTTCTGATACTTTGCTATCTCAAATTATTAAAATGGTGCAAGAAGCGCAAGGCTCTAAAGCGCCTGTTCAAAAGTTAGTAGATAAAATAGCTGGTATTTTTGTTCCAGTGGTCATTATAATTTCTATAGTTACTTTTTTTATATGGATGATTTTTGGTGGAGAGAATGGTGTTAGTCAGGGAATTATGGCAATGGTTACTGTTTTGGTAATTGCTTGTCCTTGCGCTTTAGGTTTAGCAACACCAACTGCTATAATGGTAGGGGTTGGTAAGGGAGCTTCTAACGGGATTTTAATTAAAGATGCAGAAGGTTTAGAACAAGCGAGAAACATAAACGCGATTATATTGGATAAAACAGGGACAATTACAGAAGGAAAGCCAACGGTATCTGCTGAACATTGGTTAAAAGATTCGGAAGAATTAAAAGGAATTTTATATAGTCTAGAACAAAAATCTGAGCATCCACTTGCAGAGGCAATTGTGCAAAAGTTAAAGGAGCAGCAAATCAATGGGGTTGATATTGTAGGTTTCGAAAGTTTAACAGGAAGAGGTGTAAAAGGTATTTTTGATAAAAAAACCTACTATGTAGGAAGTCATTTATTATTAAATGATTTAAAAATCACCATACCAGAATTAAAAGGTATGGGCAATCAGGTTGCTTCAACTATTTATTTCTGTAATGATGAAGAGTTGCTGGCTGTGATTACCATTGCGGATCAAATAAAAGCAAATTCAAAAGCGGCTATCAATCAGTTACATGAATTAGGTATCAAAGTTTACATGCTAACTGGCGACGGAGAACAAACTGCTAAAACAGTTGCCAAAGCAGTAGGGATTGATGAGTTTAAGTTTGATGTTATGCCATCAGAAAAAGCTGACTTTGTAAAACAATTACAAAGTGAAGGTAAAAAAGTTGCAATGGTTGGCGATGGAATTAATGATTCTCAAGCTTTAGCACAAGCAGATGTTTCAATTGCAATGGGTAAGGGATCTGATATTGCCATTGATGTTGCAAAAATAACCTTGATGTCTTCTGATTTAGAGAAAATTCCTGATGCCATTAGCTTATCTGTTCAAACCGTAAAAGTGATTAAACAAAATTTGTTTTGGGCATTTATCTACAATATTATTGGTATTCCACTGGCGGCAGGAATATTGTTCCCCTATAACGGTTTCTTACTAAATCCAATGATAGCAGGTGCGGCAATGGCTTTAAGCTCAGTATCGGTAGTAAGTAATAGTTTAAGATTAAAATTTTTAACAAAGTGATTGAGCGTTCAATCATTATTATTTTAACAATTAATTATATAAAAATGGAAACTTTAAAATTTAATACAAGTTTAAAATGTGGTGGTTGTGTAGCGGCTATCAAATCTAAAATGGATCAAATCTCTTCAATTTCTAAATGGGATGTTGATTTATCTCAACCAGTTAAAGTGTTAACCGTAGAGGGGGAGAACCTTAAAGAGGATGAAATCTTAAGTGCAGTAACAAGCTCGGGATACACAGCTCAAAAATTGTGATCAAAATAATAGGAATAGAATAGGTTTCATTAATAGGAGCAAAAAAAGGTGGTTAAATAAACCTGATATAAGTGGATACCGGCCTTGAGCTTAAAGCCATGTGTCGTATAAGCGTTAGCAGGACTGTAGGGAAATAGTTAGATGAAGTAGCTTTTCCAAAAAGTGTATTAATTGCTGTTATAGCAAACCCGGCATCGTGGCTCGTAGCTTTCTTTTTCACCTAATAAAACCTGGCTTTTATTTTCAACTAAGCGGTAACTGAAAAGTGCTGGTCCGCCACATTTCATGCAAACTGCATGTACTTTAGTTACTTCTTCGGCAATGGACATGAGGGCAGGCATTGGTCCGAAAGGTTTACCTTCAAAATCCATATCTAAACCTGCAATAATTACTCGAACACCTTTATTGGCCAGCTTTACGCATACTTCTGGTAGCTCATCATCAAAAAATTGAGCCTCGTCTATACCTACAACTTGGGTATTGCTGCCATATAAAAGAATAGCCGATGAATGATCTACTGGGGTAGAATGAATGGAGTTTAAATCATGTGAAACAACGGCGGTTTCATCGTAGCGTGTATCTGTTTTGGGTTTAAAAATTTCGACTTGTAGTTTCGCAATTTGTGCTCTTCGCAGCCTTCGAATCAACTCTTCGGTTTTTCCTGAAAACATAGAACCACAAATAACTTCAATACTACCGCCCAATTCGCTGCGTCTTCTTAATCTTTCTTCGCCAAACATATAATACCCCTGATCTTGATTTTAACCTTTCGGCTAATATCAGAATTATATGTTATTTTTGAGAGCGATTTTACCAACATAAATGCGATATAAACACGTTTAAGTATTATGATGAATAAGCAACAAATTCTTAAAAAAATAGGCAATATCATTCAAGAATTAAAAGAACAGCATGAGTATTTAAGTAATGTTGAAGAAATTAACGCATTAGAATTAGAACTTTTTGCGGCTAACGCAGATTTTTTAACAGATCATCTAGAGATACTGAAGAAATTGAGTGCGAGTAGCGGGTCAGAAAAAGTGATTCATCCATCAATTGATCAGAAAAAAGAAGTTATTGAAGAAATCGAAGCGTTAAAAAATGAGGAAAAGGGTAGTAATGAGGAAGAAAGCCTAGCAGAGTTTGAAGATAAAAAATCGTTTTTTAATTTTTCTTTTGATGAGGAGCCATCCGAAATGGTTTTTGATTTTGAGAAAAAAATTGCTGTTGAAGAGGTATTTGACAGGGAATTAAGCGAAGAAGAGCAGGAAGTACTAAAAGTTAAATCAGCAAACAAGCCTGATGTAGATTTTTTAGAAGATGAAGATAATTTAGAAGAAGAGGAAGAAGAAGGACCTGAACCTTTTATGGTGGAGCAAAAAAAGGAAGAAGAGACTTTAACGGTAATTGATGATGAGATAATTGTAGAAAGTAAAGTGGAGGAAAAGCGCTTAACTTTAAACGAAATGCTTTCATCAAAACTAGGGAGTAAGAAAACTAAATCAAGCGGTAAAGGTATTGAAGATTTAAAAGCGGCCATTAGCTTAAACGATAAAATGGTTTTTATCAAAGAGCTATTTAATGGATATAATTTAGCTTATAGCGAGGCTATCGAAATCATTAATAGGTTCGAATCTTTTGAAGCAGCTGATAATTTTCTCCAAAAAAATTATTCGGTAAAAAACGATTGGGATACGAAGACGGCGACCGTAGATAGGTTGTATGATTATTTGAATAGAAAGTTTGTGAGTTAGATTTTAAACAACACCCATTCGGTTTGCGTCTAGTTTAATTAAAGTAAATAGCAAAATTGTAAAGCTAAGTAATGATGAGCCACCGTAGCTTATAAAAGGCAATGGTATTCCAATTACAGGCATCAAACCTATGGTCATCCCAATATTCACAAAGAAATGGCAAAATATAATACAAGCTACCGCATAGCCATAAATTCTACTAAATGTTGATCTTTGTCTTTCTGCTAAGAAAATTATCCTCAATAACAGAAAAAGATATAATCCAACTACTACAAAACTTCCAACAAACCCCCATTCTTCCCCTATGGTACAAAAGATGAAATCAGTGCTTTGTTCAGGTACGAAATTGAATTTTGTTTGAGTGCCTTGTAGGTATCCTTTTCCGGTTAGTCCGCCTGATCCAATAGCAATTTTAGATTGATTAACGTTATATCCCGCACCTCTAGGGTCTTTCACAATACCCAATATTAAATCAATTCTTACTTTTTGATGCGGTTTTAAAATGTTTTTGTAAACAAAATCAACACTAAAGATAAAAAAGCTAGAGATTACAAAACCAATAACAAAAGTGACTATGATTTTTTGGTTCTTTCTAAAGAAATAAATCAGCAAAGCTAAAATGATTGATAGCCCTATAATTACAAATAACTTTGAATACAATAAGGTCAATATGAATAATATCACCATCATCAATCCTGCGATGAGGTAGTAGGTAGATAAGCCTTCTCTGTACAGTACAAATATCAAGGATGCGAATACCAATGCCGAACCTGCATCGGGCTGTAGAATAATTAAAATTACAGGGAAACCTAATATTGCTAAAGTTGGAATGGTAGTTTTTAAATCACTGATTTTTGCATTCATGACACTCAACTGCCTAGCCAACAATAAACTAGTTGCCCACTTAGCAAATTCTGATGGCTGAAGTCTAAAACTGCCTATAGGTATCCAAGCTTGATTTCCGCCTACATTTCTACCCACAACCAAAACAATAATTAATAATAAAATAGTTATTCCGTAAAATATAGGTGAAAAAGTATAGAAAAACTTAGAATCTAGCAGTAGGATAACAATGCCGACAATAATTGCGGCAATAATAAATATCAATTGTTTGCCCGAGTTACTTGCTAAGGTGATGATTGGTTGATAATTATTATAAACAGCAGCATTTATGTTAAACCAACCGATTGCTAATAAGCAAAGGAATAGAATGATGGTGAGCCAGTCTACATTAAAGAAAAAGCTTCTGTTCTGATTATTCATTTTCTTTGATGATTACTTTTGATGTTGAAACCAACAAGGCGACTTTCTTACTACTGTCTTTCTTTACAACAGGTTTTAAAATGGGCTTTTTCACCTCAGGTAATAAGTTTGTTTTTAATATCCGATCAATATAATATTGCGGTCTAGTGATGGAATCTCTTAAATATTTTTCGATCATTAAACTAGCAATAGGGGCGCTCCATGTTGCACCAAAACCAGCATTTTCTACCACAACTGCTATTGCAATTTTAGGGTTATTTCTTGGTGCAAAAGCCACAAAAACGGAGTGATCTTTTCCATGTGGGTTTTGTACGGTTCCTGTTTTACCGCAAATTTCGATATCAGCAATTTTAGAAAAATAAGCAGTTCCACTAGGCGAATTCACTACATTACTCATCCCTTCAACTACGGGATCAAAATATTGCTGATCAATTCCTGCAAAATTTTTCTGTGTATATTCTTTTTTAATTATTTTTTTCTCTCCAATGGCTTTAATTAAATGGGGTTTATAATAGAAACCTCGGTTAGCTATTATAGCCATTACATTTGCCATCTGTAAAGGTGTAATTCCTAGCTCACCTTGTCCAATAGATAAGGAGATATTGAAGCTTGAAGTCCATTTATCATTGCGAAAAATCTTGGTGTAATAGGCAGCTGTTGGAATTAAACCATCTCTTTCTGCGGGTAGATCAATACCTAATTCAGTTCCTATTCCAAATTTCATAACAGCATTTCGCCACCTAGTATAAGCATTAACAGGTCTCATTCCTGCTAAGTCTATCATCCGATGGTAGGTATTTCCGTAATAGGTATTACAAGATTCTTCGATAGATTTTTCGAGATTAATGGTGCCGTGAACGTGGGTACAACCCATAAATCCTCTTCTACCATAACGATAGCCTCCTGGGCAATTAAAGTAAGTGTCCTCGCTTATTAATCCCATTTGCTGGGCAACCAAGGCATTGATAACTTTGAAGATGGAGCCTGGAGGATATTCGGCCTGAATTGGACGGATGAACATTGGTTTATAAGGATTTTCTAAAAAGTTCATATAATTATTTCCTCTTTGGCGTCCAACCATTAAATTAGGATCATAACCTGGGCTACTAATGGATGCTAATATTTCTCCGGTAGCAGGTTCAATTGC
>JBKJLB010000205.1:0-4417 GCA_046597075.1 Pelobium sp. | reverse complement strand
CGCTTATTTTTACTCATTTATTGCTGATTGAAAGTTCATGCTAATCGAACGTAAAATCGCCTTCGCTATAGGCTTGGTAGTGCTTAATGAATGTTACTGCAGCTACTTTTATGATTTTCCCAGCACTGGTCCAGTACTCCCTTTCAAAGATCAACCAGTTATTTGGTAATCACTTTTGCGGATTGTTTCCCTTCATGGGTTTATGAAACCAAATGCAAAAGATTTATTGGCTCCTCTTTCAAATCTTATGAGGCCGATCCTTTCAAACTTATGTTAATATAAACTAAAATTGAGGTATTTTTAAATGGGCTAAATTATTTAATCATTTTATCAAGCCAAAGCAAGAACAGAACGTACGCTTAAATTCCGCCTTGGCTATTGCGGCTGAGTTGAAGAACCTTTAGCAAAAACTTTAGAAGCAATAGACGCAGCGGCGGCTTTTTGGTTACTTTTCAGCTGAAGGAAATTGCGGAGCACTCTTGAATGCCTATTTATTAAATAAAGGCTACTGAAAAAAGTAACGAGCCCCCCGCGGCGGCGAGCGGACGATATTCAAAGTAAAACTAAAATATTGTTATAAAACAAAACCGTATCCTTCGACTCCGCTCAGGAGGACAAAAAGAAGTGAAATACTTAGACACTTTATCAAGCCTAAGTAAAAACAGAAAGGCAACCATAATTCCGTATTGAGGAAGAGATGGTCAAACAAAAATAATTTGCATTAAAACAAAAAAAAGCCCGCCCGAACGGTACGGGTGGTCAGCAGCGGCTTTATTCAGATTTATTAAATGTTTTTATTGGTCTTCATGTGTTCGCTCTGCTCGGGTTTGGTTACTTTTCAGCTAAAGGTAATTGCGAAGCACTCTTGAAGACCTTAAAAATTAAAAAAATAAACTGAAAAAAGTAACAAACCAACCGCCGGTGATTGAGGCGGACAGATTATTGTATTATAACAACATTTAAAATAAACAAATGTGAACTTAAACCTCTCTACACAAACTCAAAATCCTCCTAAACTCCTCTTTCATCATCTGAAAAGGCAACTGTTGTTCGGCAACAACCTTAAAACCATGTTGCTGATAAAAATTAAGAGATGGGCTGCAACCCATAGATTTTAACCAAATGATTGACTTGTTTTTTTCTTGGGCAAGATTAAGAACAAAATCCATGACTTTACTTCCCACACCTTGCCCAGTTACGGATTTTGCGAGGTAAATGCGTTCTAATTCTAAAGCTTGTTGATCGTTATAATCTTGAAAAGCTTTATGAATATTTAATTTTAAATATCCAACGGCTATCTCATCTTTATAAATGAGATAAAATAAAGCATTGGGGTCGCTTAATTCTTTCTCAAATTGTTGCGGCGTAAAGTTTGCATTTACATAATAATCACCGCCATCGTCCCATAAATACAAGTAATGATCGTTATACGCTTTGAGGGCTACTTTGCTCAATAATGCGCTATCAGATGCAGTGGAGGGCTTAATTTCAATCGACATGAAAAATAAACAACATTTAAAGGTGATGGTTTTGAATGAACTAAACCTTGTAAAATTTCTTAATTTCGATGAAGATAGAAAATGAAACTCATCCATTTTAAAAAACATCATTACCAAACCCTAATCAATTGGGTAAAAGATGAAGAAACGTTATTTCTTTTTGCAGGTATTGGCATGACTTATCCGCTAAGTGCTGATCAATTGACTGCTTATTTTGCAAAAAATCGAGATCGGAAAGCTTATTTAGGTTTAGATTACAAAAGAAACCCAATAGCTTTCGGAGAAATTATCCATCAGGATGAATTTTCATCTCGCTTAGGGCATTTAATCGTCGGCGAAAGCCAAAACAGAGGAAAAGGAAACGGACAAGCTTTTATAAAGGCTTTAAATCAAAAAGCAAAAGCAACATTAGCCATTGAAAAAATCGATCTTTTTGTATTAGAAGGGAATGCAGCAGCTATCCATTGTTACCTTAAATCGGGTTTTCAATTCATTGCTAACGATTTTGTAATTAACTATAAAGGTAAGGCCCACAACATCCTAAAAATGACAATGGATTTGTAATTCCATTTCTAATTTGACCATCAACAAACAATAGAGCGCACATCAATTTCTAGCTTTGTGGCTATGGACAATGACAAATTCAGTTTGATTTATGTTTATGATGCGCTTTGTGGCTGGTGCTATGGATATAGTGGTGTGATGAAAGCAATTTATGAGCAGCATATTGATGATTTTAATTTTGAAGTGATTTCTGGTGGGATGGTTTTAGGAGAAAGGGCGGGAGCGCTGAGCGAATCACGGGAATTAATCGAAAGCCATTATCCAAGAGTAGAGGAAACAACAGGAGTGAAATTTGGAGAACCATTTTTAGCTGCTTTGCAGGAAGGAACGCGTTATTTTAGTTCAGAAAAACCCGCTATAGCACTTTCGGTTTTTAAATATTTCTTACCGCAAAAAGCCATCTTATTTGCCCATGATTTGCAATTTGCCATATATAACGGTGGAATAGATTTAGAAATTGATGAAAATTATCTCTCCTTAATTGCTAAATATGATATCCCTAATGATGAATTTTTAGAAAAACTAAATAGCGAAGCGTTTAAGCAGGCTGCTTACTATGATTTTGCTTTGGCTAAACAATTGCAAGTAACTGGTTATCCGGCAGCATTTATAAAAACTGGCGAACACAATTTTTATATGATTGCCAAAGGTTATGCCGATTTAGAAACTATGGAACTGCGTATTGCTAATGTGTTAAAAGAAGTAAGCGTATGAAAAAAATAGCAATTATTGGTGCTACGGGCATGTTAGGTAAACCGGTAACGGAAGCTTTAATTGATGCTGGTTTCGAAGTCACCATCATCGCTAGGGATGTAGAGAAAGCCAAAGTTGTTTTCCCTAACAGTACGATATTGTATGGTGATTTAGAGGATAAAATGAGTTTGTATCAGACCTTGAAAGGTCAGGATGCGGTTTATTTAAGTCTACACATTGCTCAAAATACAAAACCCAAAGACTTTATGCCCGAAACAGATGGATTGTTAAATCTGATTGAGGCAGCAAAAGCAAACCAAATTAAACGTATTGCCTATTTATCATCTTTGGTAAAAGATTATCAGGGACAAAATTGCTTTAAATGGTGGGTTTTTGAAGTTAAACAAAAGGCGGTGCAAATTTTAAAAGGGGCAGGAATTCCTTATACCATCTTCTACCCATCTAACTTTATGGAAAACTTGGATAAAGGAGGTTTTAAAGCGGGTAAAAAGATGAATCTTGCTGGCCATTCGGCTATTAAACAGTATTGGATAAGCGGACAAGATTATGGTAAACAAGCAGCAAAGTCGTTCGAGATATTAACTGACGAAAATAGAGAGTATATTATTCAAGGTCCTGAATCAATTAGTACGGAGGATGCGGTTAAAATATTTATTGATTGCTATAAGAAAGAGAAATTAAAGATAACACGTGTGCCTATTAGCGTTTTAAAACTAGCGGGTAAGTTTTCAAGAAAAGTGAATTATATCTATCATATTTTAGAAGCTCTTAATCAATATCCAGAGAAATTTGGGGCTCAATTTACTTGGGATGAGCTAGGTAAACCGACAGAAACCATCCAAAAATATACTCAAAGAGTTCAGAAACAAGATTAATTAGTTGAGTAATAAATTAGATAATTATTGATAGCGTAGAATTTCAAAGTCATACCTAGTTTCTTTATCTTTTGTGTACGACATAAAATTTGCCGCTTTTCATCCATTTTTCCTATTTTCGAACAAAAATAAAATTATGTCTAAAACAAAACTAACCGTAAATAGCAACGGATCATTAAAAGTACATGGAGATTTTGAAATTGTAGATAAAGACGGTAACGTATATAATTTACAAGGAAGAGATATTGTGTCTATTTGTCGTTGCGGATTATCCCAAAACAAACCATTTTGCGATGGTTCACATAAAGGTCATTTCGATCATGAAGCAATTGCTTTTGATTTACCGCCTAAAAAAGTCTAATCAGTTAATTTTTCGCTGATTTTCGCAATTTCAGAAGAGAGTTTGGTGATGAGTTCAAATTGCTCGGTCACCTGCTCATCTGAAGTTTCTTGAGAAAGTTCAATATGTAGTTTATTTGTTGTTCCACCTTCTTGGTTATTCACATTCATGATGGCCTCTTCCAAATAAAATCTGCTTTTTCTAATCAATTTGATTTGTTTTTGATCAATCTGAACTTTACTTTCTTTAAAATAGCTAGATAATTGAGCTAAATAGGAGGATAGGATATGGTTTAAAACCACAAACTTATGTATTTCGCTATTGCGTTGTTGTTTACTTTTTGGCTCATTCATCATCCGTTGAAAAGCACCAGCCATATTTGCAGTTGAAACATAAACCTCTTTTCTGGCTAGTTTATACTCGGT